>JAJRSN010000227.1 GCA_024278715.1 Calditrichota bacterium | reverse complement strand
GATGATGTTGTTTCTCATCGTGATCTTTTTTATCTTCGGACTTTTTGCCATGCGAATGTCCGCCGTGACCACCGTGACCGTATTTATGCATCACAATAAACAAGATCAATATTAACAACCAGAACCAATTTTCTAATATCCATTGCATTTGGCGTGCCTCCTAAAATATTATGAAACCTTACCGGTTAATATAATAAAAAATTTCCAAAAGTATGAAAAAATGCTGCTTCTCTGATATTACCGCTTTTTTCCGACCCGTCTTTTAATCAGGTCTGTGCCTTTGTATCATTGTCTGAACCGTGATTTTTAACATCCTGCTCCGTCATCGAATCAAACAACTTGTTATTTTCGGTCGGCGCGCTCAGGCGAACGGAATTATGTCAAACAAAATATAGCCTATTACGATATTTTTGCTGCTATGCGCTTTTTCGATAGTTTGCATCAACACCGGCGCCGCAGAAATTCCTTTTATCACAACTGAATTTTAGGATAAAACGAGCGGAGTGGTAGGATAGTTCCGTAAAGCGATATTTAGTTTAACAAACTATTTTTTAATTTGTTTTGCGAAAAAATTCCCAAAAATATTTGCACGTCGTTTTTCTTTTAAATAACTTTCAAAGAAACAAATCTTTTCATTAGTGTTTCACTAAAATGAAACAATGCCATGAAAATTAAGAACGGAAAATTTACGGAAGTTATCTTAGACTCTCTCGGCGAGGGACTTTTTACGGTTGACAAGGATTTTAGGATTCAAACCTTTAATCGGGCAGCCGAAAAAATTTTAGGGATAAAACGCAACGATGTTTTAGGCGACTTTTGCAAGAATGTGTTGCAGACCAGGTACTGTTTTGACGATTGTCCCATCCAAAAAGTCCTTGAAAGCGGGCAGAATGTATTTGATCTGGAAAGTGAATTAAGACATAAGTCCGGTCGCAAAATTACGGTTAAACTGAACGGCGCCGTGTTAAAGGATGAAAACGGCGAGCCTATCGGCGGCGTTGTCTCTTTTCGTGATATGTCCCATCTTGAAGAGATCCACAAAAGCCTGATAAACCGTTCCAACTTTTACGGTATTATCGGACAGCACAAGTCCATGCAGGAAATTTACGATTTAATCGAAGAGGTCGCCGATTCCGATTCCAGCGTATTGATTCAGGGAGAGTCGGGAACCGGAAAGGAAATGATCGCCAATGCAATTCAAAAAACAAGCAAGAGGCGAAACAAGCCCTTTATCAAAATCAATTGTTCGGTGTTTCCGCCCGATCTTTTAGCCAGTGAACTTTTCGGACACGTTAAAGGCGCTTTTACCGACGCCGTTAAGGATCGGAAAGGACGTTTTGAACTGGCGGACGGCGGAACGATTTTTCTGGACGAAATTGCCGAAATGCCTCTGCAAATGCAGGTGCAGTTATTGCGCGTCCTGCAGGAAGGAACGTTTGAACGCGTGGGCGAATCAATTACACGAAAGGTTGACGTACGGATTATTGCCGCCACTAATAAAGACGTTCGCAAAGAAATGCTCGCCGGACGCTTTCGAGAGGACCTGTATTACCGCCTGAACGTAATCCCGATTTATATTCCGCCTTTAAGAGAACGTAAATGCGACGTTCCTCATCTGGTGCGGTTTTTTATCCAAAAGTTTTCGTTTGTCACCGGCAAAAAGATCAAAGATATTGACGATGAAGCCATGGATTTGTTGCTGGCATATTCCTGGCCCGGAAACGTGCGCGAATTGGAAAATACCATCGAGTACGCTTTCGCCCGTACCAAGGGTCAGATAATCCATGCCTCCAAATTGCCTCCCAATGTTCGATTGCGAACCGAATGTTTTTATGACGGCGCGTCGGAATCGGAATTCCAACCGTTTGTAATGAATTCATCGGAATTTAAACTGATCCGGAACACCTTGGAAAAAGTTCACTGGAATCGCTCGAAAGCCGCGGAAATTCTGGGCATGGGACGAACGACCTTATGGCGGAAAATGAAACATTACGGGTTGTTGGAAGGATAACTAATGTTTCATACAAAAACCAAATGTTTCATAGGTGAATTAATTTGTTTCATTGTTTTTTTAATGAGAAAGACGGAATTTGTTGAATTTTAAAGGGTTATTTGGCTGCGAATGTATTTGGCATAAATTTTGTCTTTTCCCTTTTGAGGTGTGAAAATGTCTGAAATGTTAGCAAATAGATATTTTATCAGCAGAAAGTTTGATAAAGCGCTTCCCATTTTTAAAAAAGAATTGGAGAAAGGGAAGGAAACCGACAAGATCAAAAAGAAGTTGATTGTCTGTTACATTGCCGTCGGATTGATTGACGAGGCGTTTGACCTGTTTTTTGAAATCGTCGGCAAAGACCCCCTGAGCATCATTAACACCGATCCTTACTGGGATGATTGCCCCTGCCCTGAGATGATAAATGATTGGGAGCAGGATAAGGACAAACCGGTATCGTCTCCGCGCGATTTTTTAATTTTAGGGATGTTGTATTTGTATTGTGATCTGGAAAAATCCATTTTCTATCTGGAAAAGGCGCTCGAGCTGAAAGACCATTTTTTAAAGTTAAATTCAGTTATCCGAAAACTAAAACAGATTAACCGGTCAAATAAAAGTAACTTTAAAGAGTAGCCTCCTGATTTGAACCATCCAAAACCGCAAAGAACAAGAATTTAATTTTACGCACTGATTTTTCTTTGCGCCTGCTTTAGCGGTTTATTTTTTAACGCCGAGAACGCAAACCGCTGATCCGGATTTTTGTAATTCATTAATCGACGCAAGTGAAGTTTCATGAAATTATTGTTTTATCAGCGACAACCCCGAACCACTTAATTTCATGCTTTTTTTACCGCCGATTTTTTTGCCGGAAGAGTGAAATCCACCTACAAGCCGATTGTTGCGATAATCTAAGAACAGCTTTATTCGCGGACGTTCGATCCCCTCGGCTTTTACCAAAGGACCTTCCAATTCCGCCTCCAAAACATACTGGCTGTTGCCCAAAAAATTCAAAAGAAAAGAATTTAAGCGCAATTTCCCCTTCTTAATTTGCGCGTCGCCTATTTTACCGCTGATCTTACCGTCTTCATGAATTACAAAATCAAAACTCAAACTGTCCTGCTTGCACCAACTGACAATAATTTTTCCCTTGCCCGTCCAGCGCCCTCTTAACTGATGTCCCGGAAATTTTTCAATCTGGGAATAACAAAACGCCGTTAATAAAAACAAGAACAAATGAATTTTTAAAAAACGCTTAAACATACATTCCTCCAAATATGGTAATGATACATTTCCGTTTTTTAAAGTTGACGGCTTAATTCGATATTTGACGCCTCGTTATTCTTAGATTCGCCGTAGAACGGCTTTGCTTTTTATCCGCCGCCCTGAATCAAATGTAATATATTGTTTACAAAATGTCAAGTATTATGTACATGAAATAAAATGCTCGCCTCATAGTATTTACCTTTTCAAAAAAGACTTTTTGTCTTTTTTGAAAAAATTGTATATAATGAAGAGTAACAAAGTAATAAGGTCGTGACGCGTAATGCGTGATGAGTGACAGTTTATCAGAAAGCAGTGACCACAAACTACCATGTTAAGGGATGTGAAGAGGTTCGCTTAACGATTACACCCTTAACGCTTAACGAAAAGTGGCGGACTGAGGAAGAAAATCGTAAATCGTAAATCATAAACACAATTTTGCGGGAACGCTACATGAAATTAGATGTTCTGGTATTTGCGGCTCATCCCGACGATGCAGAATTATTCTGCGGCGGTAGCATCGCCAAAATGATTAATCAGGGTTACCGGGTGGGAATTGTCGATTTAACTCAGGGCGAATTGGGTTCTCGCGGATCGGCGTCCGTTCGAAAGCAGGAAGCCGGAGAAGCGGCTAAAATTCTGGGCATTAATGTACGCGAGAATGCGCTTATTCCGGACGGTAACATCGAACTGACTCCGGAGAATCGTTTGCGGGTGATACGTTTCATTCGGAAATACCGACCGGCGATCGTTTTCGCTCCCTATCGGGAAGATCGTCATCCCGATCACGCCCACGCCTCGCAGTTGGTTTCCGAAGCCTGTTTTTATTCGGGTTTGGTCAAAATCGAAACCGGTCAAAGCGTTCACCGACCGAAGCAGATTATTTACTATTTGAATCACGATCTTACTAACCCGTCGTTTGTTGCGGACATCAGCGATTTTTTCGGGATAAAATTAAAAGCGATCAAAGCCTATCAAAGCCAATTTTATTCCGGTAAAAAATCGGATGAACCGGAAACATTTATTAGCAGCAAAGCGTTTTGGGATTTTATTGAGACGAGGGCTCGATTTTACGGAAATTTAGCTGGTGTTCGATACGGAGAACCATTTTTTACAACCTCCGTAATAAAAATTGATAACATATTCAAAATTTTTGCGTAAATTGTGGGCGTCCCAATAAGAGAATATGGAGTAAGACCATGAAATTTAAATTCGATGACAAAAGCCTGTCTGAGATCGAAAAAGTGTTAGAGACCAAATTTGCGAAAAGAGGCAATCAATACAGGGCTGTGTTGCTGAATACTGCCGAACATCGGAAGTTGAGCATCGAAATTTACCCTGATATTAAGATCGGCGATAAAACCGGCAACCTTGTATCGATTTACACATCAAACACGCACGCCCAGCTTCATTTTTGCGAAGGATACATTGCCAGCGAATTTTTGGGAGAGGTCACCTTTTTCGCAGAGTACAACGGTCGGCTGTCGGGCATTGTTGTGGAAAAAGAAGCGGCTTGTTCCGTTTTTACAAATGTGGATCGGGAATTACTGTCGGGCGATTTCGAAAAATTAGCGCCCGAGGTGATGCTTTCCGGTATCGCGTTGTCTTTAACCGAACCTCTTTTAGAAGGCAATAAAGAAGACAGTAAGGATGAATGAACTTTTTCAACAATATAAATCCTATCTTATATTCGAACAAAATCTGACTCCAAATTCAATTGACGCTTACACAAGAGATGTGGCGCGTTTTTTAAGCTATTTAAAAAGCACGGGCGTCAAATCTCCTTTAAACGCCAAATCCGGGCATGTCCAACGTTTAATTCAATTGCTGAGTGAAATGGGGTTGTCCGCCGGAAGCGTGGCGAGAAATCTGTCGGCAATTCGCGGCTTTTATCGATTTTTGGTCGCCGAAAATTTCATCGATCACGATCCCACTGAAACAATCGATCGCCCGAAATTGGCGAGGCGTTTGCCTTCGGTTTTGACTTATAACGAAATTCAGGAGATTATTTCTCTTCCCGATACCCGCGACCATCTCGGATTGCGGAACCGCGCCATGTTAGAAACGTTATATGCCTGCGGGCTGCGGATATCCGAATTGCTAAGCATGCAAATTCGCGATATTCACTGGGAAGAAAATTTCGTGCGTATTTTTGGCAAGGGAAGAAAAGAACGTTTGGTGCCGGTTTCGGATACGGCGCTGAGATGGATCAAAAAGTATCTCGACCGTTCACGACCTTTACTCGATCGATTCCAAAGGTCAAACGGTATTTTATTCTTAAGCGTTCGCGGAACTCCGATGAGCAGGATGGGCTTCTGGAAAATTGTGAAGCGCTATACGGATCAAGCCAATATTAAAAAAGAGATTCACCCGCACACCTTCCGCCATTCTTTTGCCACCCATTTGCTGGAAAACGGCGCCGATTTGCGCGCCGTGCAGGAAATGCTGGGTCATGCCGATATCAGCACAACGCAAATTTACACGCACCTCGATCGGACATTTTTAATGCAGGAATATCAAACCTTTCATCCCAGAAGCGCGGTGAATTTATCCGACAAAAAAATGCGCAGAAAAATCAAATGAAAGCAGGAGTTGACGATGCTGTTTGACGCGGATGTGGCTATAGTGGGCGCAGGACCCGCCGGAAGCACTACCTCTCTTTTTTTGTGTAAAGAAAAAATTCCTCATGTGTTAATAGATAAGGCTTCGTTCCCCAGAGACAAAATTTGCGGCGACGGACTCAGCGGCAAGGTAGTGGGAATTTTAGAAGATTTAGATCCCGACTGGATAGATGAGATGCAGGCGGAGAAGGATCGTTTTTTGGATAGCTGGGGCGTGCGTTTTGTCGCGCCGAACGGATATGCCATCGATTTGCCGTTTCGTGCCAACGATCAGGTTCCGAAACGCGCCCCGGGATTTATCGGCAAACGCTATTTTTTTGACGAATTTCTGTTCTCCAAAATAGATCGCTCCGTTGCCCGAATTTTTACCGATACTACTTTGACCGGGGTAGAGAAGACGAGCGGCGGACTTCTTCTTCGTTTGCAAAAAGACGGTCAACCTTTAACGGGCAGGGTGAAAATTGTGATTGGCGCCGAAGGCGATCGTTCTGTTATTGCGCGGAAACTTGCCGCTTACAAAATGCAACGTAAATACTATTACGCGGGATTGCGCGCTTATTATGAGAATGTTCTGGACAGGCATCCTCAAAATTTTATTGAACTGCATTTTTTGGAAGAATGCCTGCCCGGTTATTTCTGGATATTTCCTTTGCCCAATAATCAGGCGAATGTGGGCGTGGGAATTTTATCAAGCGACATCAAAAAACGCAATTTGAATATCAAAGAAATTATGCTGAAGGCGATTAAGGAAAATCCCACCATTCGCGAGCGTTTTAAAGACGCAAGGATGGTCGATTCGATAAAGGGCTGGGGATTGCCTCTCGGAACCGTCAAACACAAATTGTCGGGAGATCGTTTTCTTTTGGTGGGGGATGCGGCTTCACTGATCGATCCCTTTACGGGCGAGGGAATAGGTAACGCCATGTTTAGCGCCCGCATCGCCGCCGAAACTATTTCGCAGGCTTTAAAAACAGATGATTTTTCCGCCGAATTCTTAAAACGATATGATAAAGCCGTTTATGAACGGATGTGGAGCGAGCTCAGTTTGAGCGGCACTTTGCAAAAATTGGTTCGCTTTCGCTGGCTGTTTAATTTTGTTATTAATCGGATCCGTTCCAATCCGCAGTTGCAGGAAACTTTTTCTGCCATGTTCAACGACCTGGATAGCCGCGCCAAACTACGTTCCCCGATGTTCTATTTGAGAATGCTGTTAAATTTTTAGCGGGATTGATTTTCATGAATTTTAACACGCGCTCTTCGAATCTTTTATTTTTGCTTTTATTCTTAATTTCCGCTCAAACTCTTTTTGCGCAAATTGTTTTCAGCGAGGTTATGTTCGATGTGCCCGGCGCGGATTATCACGATGAATTCGTTGAATTCTACAATTGTTCGGATTCGGCAATTGATTTGACAGGCTGGCAATTTAGCGACAGTACCGGAACCGACAATATTGTCGATACCGGAGAGGGCACGCTTTTGCAGCCGGGACAGTTTGCCGTTCTGCTCGACGGCAGTTATTTTGAGAACTCAACCGCTTACGATTCCGTCATTCCGCCCGCAGCTCTTGTTTTAACCATCGATAACGGCGCCTTTGGCAGCAACGGTCTGTCTAATT
The DNA here is from genome assembly GCA_024278715.1 of Calditrichota bacterium. Taxonomy (GTDB): domain Bacteria; phylum Calditrichota; class Calditrichia; order Calditrichales; family Calditrichaceae; genus Caldithrix. The sequence continues at coordinate 9,579 of JAJRSN010000227.1, read as the reverse complement.
CCAAACCCGAACAACTTATTCTGAGTGACGCATCCGGCAGGGTCGTTGCCACCTATCGCTACACCATCGACAATCCTCCGGGGTATTCGGATGAAAAGATTGTTCTGTGTGCCGGCAATGATGAAAGCAACTGGGCAAACAGTCTGGTAATGGGCGGAACGCCCGGATTTGCCAATTCCGTTTCTCCCAAGGATCTCGATATCGGATTTGCGGAAAACGGGATGCGCATTGTTCCGACATCCGCGATTGCAAAAGGGCAAACCGTCCGAATTACCCTGCTGTTTGCAAATTTTGGCGTCAATCTCTTTAAAGAAACAATTCATTTGCAGGTGTTTATTGATTTGAATGAAAACGGAGTTTTGGAAGTCCTTGAGCCGATCATTTACGATCATCGGCTTGCCGTCGATTTGGCGCAGGGCGCGCGGGACAGCGTTGCCTTTGATTACATCCCGGAATTCAGCGGCGTAATCACTCTAATCGCTCAGATTGCCGCTTCCGCAGACCAGAACCCCTTGAACAACCAAATCCGGCAATCGATTACCGTGATGGACGTGAAAAATCCGCTGGTGATCAATGAAATTAAATTTCTGACGCGGCAAGACGAACCAGAATGGATCGAGTTGTTTAACAAGGGCGGCGAACCCGTCTCTTTGCGGGGCTGGGCGATCAGCGATGACAGAGACACCTCTTTCATCGATAGTTCGATTGTCATTTATCCCAATTCATTCAAAATTTTAACTTCCGATAGTTCCGTTAAAGACTTTTACGATTTAAGCGATTCATTAATTATTGTTTTAAAACATTTTCCGATTTTGAATAACGATCAGGATAAACTGTTTTTGCTGGCGCCGTGGGGCGCGTGGGTGGAGCAGGCGCCTTACCGTTCCGACTGGTTATTGGGAGAAGACTGGCGCAAGCCTTCGCTTGAACGGATCAATCCCGAGCTGGATGCGCGGATGGAAAATAATTGGGGACCGTCGGCGGCAGAAAAGGGAGCTACGCCGGGCGCGGTAAATTCTCTGTTTGAACCGGTGCGAAGTCCCTCTCTTTCGTTGTCCGTTGATCCCAATCCCTTTTCTCCGAACGGCGACGGATTTGAAGATAATACGATAATCGGTATGAAGGTTCCGGCAAAAGCGGCTAAAGTACGGGTTACCATTTTTGACGTTTTAGGGAGAAAGATTATTACCCTTAGCGACAATCAACTCGTCGGGCAATCGTATCAATTAACCTGGAACGGTCGCGATTCTCACAAAAAGAAAGTCCGAATGGGAATTTATGTTGTGTTTGCCCAAATTCTGAACGCTTCCGACGGTATTTTAAAAGAAGCAAAAACAACCGTGGTCGTGGCGTATTAAATTTGCGGTTGTCATTTTTTTGTCGGGTATTTACTAAAGGCTGGTAAAATTTAACGAATCATTTTAACAGTGTTCTATGCTGTTTAGCGGCGCGGGCTTAATTTTCTGAACATTTCTTTGCTTTTTTGGTAAAATATATTCAATTTAGTAAGTTTAAAAATATGAGGAATTGAATTAACGGAACGTGTACTTCATGGGAAAGACCTGGAAGGTAATTGAACTTTTACAGACCGTAACAAAATATTTAGACGAAAAAGATATTGAAAATCCACGCTTAAATGCCGAGCTGTTATTAGGAAAAGTTTTAAATTTAAAACGTGTGAATCTTTATTTAGAATTCGAACGTCCTTTGTCCCAAAGCGAATTGGAAACATATCGTGAACTGGTAAAGCGGCGCGCGGAGCATGAGCCGCTGCAATATATTCTCGGCGAAACCGAATTTATGGGTTTGAAGTTTGCGGTTAAGCGGGGAGTGTTGATTCCCAGACCGGAGACAGAGATTCTTGTGGACGAGGTACTAAAAATAAAAGACGAATTGTCTTCAGTCGCGCCCGCCGTTATTGACATCGGAAGCGGGAGCGGTTGTATTGCCATTAGTTTAGCCCGCCAATGGCTCGAAGCTCAAATTTTTGCCACCGATATTTCCGAAGAAGCCGTTGAAATGATTCGGGAAAACGCCCTGTTAAATCAGGTTGAAGGCAGGATCGAGATTATTAAACACGATATTTTTTCGGATTGGGATGATGCGCTTCCGAAAAAACCGGATGTGATAATCTCCAATCCGCCTTATATCGGATCGGAAGAAATAAAAACACTGCCCAAAGAAGTTTCAATGTATGAACCGGAAACAGCCCTTACCGATCGGGCTGACGGTTTAAGCTTTTATCGGCGTTTTTTTCAGCTTATCACCGAAGGCGTTATTTCGACGAAATATCTGTTTTTGGAGATGAGCGGCACCCAACCCGAAAAAATCATTGAAATGTGCGGGCGGTTTGGCTTGCCCGATACGGAAGTAATTAACGATTTAAATAATATTCAAAGAGTATTGAAAGTAAAGGTATATTAATGATTAAGAAGAAACCAAACAAATTCAAAAAACAGATTCTGGCTTATTTAAAGCAGGCTCCGGGAGCCGTTTTCAGTAGAAAAGACATCAGCCACGATCTGAGCGTTCATAAAGAAGATTACCATCTTTTTGATCAGGCTCTTCAAACGCTTGTTAAAGAAAAGAAGATCGTTCACGTCAAAAAGCATCAATACACCCTGTCGCGGATGGTCAAGCGTTATGTGGGTGAATTGCGCACCACGCGTTCGGGATTTGGTTTTGTTAACGTGGAAGATGAAGATTTTGAAGTTTTTGTCGCCCAGCCCAATTTAAACACCGCTTTTGACCGCGATATTGTTGAGGTTCAGCTTTACGCCGTAAGCCGCGGAAAGCGCCTGGAAGGATTTGTGCGGCGGGTTGTAAAACGCTTCAGAGAACATTTTGTAGGAACCTACCACAAAACCGCTTATTACAGCTATGTGGTTCCCGATGATCCCAAAATTTACCGCGACGTGATTGTGCCTCCGGATCGCGCTATGGACGCCAAAGACGGTCAAAAGGTGATTGTGCGGTTTGATCGCTGGGATCGTGATCAGCACAACCCGGAAGGCACCATTGTTGAAATTTTGGGCGATACCAATACGCCGGGCGTGGACATCATTTCCATTGCCTATTCGTTCAATTTACCTGTGCGCTTCCCCAAAGAAATCGAATTAGCCGCCGAAAAAATTCCGGCAAAAATTACCGAAAACGATTTAAACGGTCGTGAAGATCTGCGGGATCTTGTTTGTTTTACGATCGATCCTGCTGATGCGCGGGATTACGACGACGCCGTTTCTTTGCGACGTCTCGAAAACGGAAACTGGGAATTGGGCGTTCATATTGCCGACGTCAGCCATTACGTTCAACCCGATACGCCGTTGGACAAAGAAGCATTCCGCCGCAGCACCAGCGTTTATTTGGTGGATCGTGTGATTCCCATGCTGCCCGAACGCCTTTCCAGCGATCTTTGCAGTTTAAAGCCCAGGGTAGATCGGCTGACGTTTTCTTGCTTCATGGAAATTAATCCTCAGGCAGAAGTCGTGAATTATCGGATTATTCCGTCGATTATCAACAGCAAACGCCGGTTCACTTATGAAGAGGTGCAGGAAATTCTAAACGGCGTTGTGGATGATGAATTCGCTTCGGTTCTAAAAGAAATGGATCGGGTGCGCGAAATTTTGATGAAAAAGCGATTTGAGAAAGGCGGAATCGATTTTGACACGCCGGAAGTGCAGTTTATTCTTGATGAAAACGGAAAGCCCACCGAAATCATTCCCAAAAAGCGTTTGAACAGCCATCGCCTGGTCGAAGAATTTATGCTCATCGCCAATAAAACCGTTGCGCAGCACATCAAGAAAATCAGCCAGAATAAGCAAGCGCTTCTGCCGTTCCTCTATCGGGTGCACGAAAAACCGGATAAAGACAAAATGGAACGCTTCTTTAACTTTTTGTCCGCCATGCAGGTGCCTTTTAAACCGGTAAAACGCATCTCGTCGCGCTATTTGCAGGAACTTTTGCAATCGATTAAAGGCACCAAAGAAGAGATCATTATCGAAGAAGTTGCCCTGCGTTCCATGATGAAAGCTGTTTACTCCGAACAGAATGTCGGGCACTTTGGATTGGGATTTAAGGATTACACCCACTTCACCTCGCCGATTCGCCGCTATCCGGATTTGATTGTGCATAGTTTGTTAAAATTTTATTCCGAAAATGACGGCAACATTCAGACCAAAGGCTTGCGCAAATCGCTGCACAAAATCGCGCTGCAATCCACCAAAATGGAACGGCTGGCAATGGAAGCGGAGCGCGAATCGATCAAATTAAAACAGATGGAATTTATTGAAAAGCATCTGGGCGAGGAGTTTGAAGGATTGGTCTCGGGCGTAATGGCGTTCGGAATTTTTGTAGAATTAAACGAAACCTTTGTCGAAGGCATTATTCCGGTGGAAGATCTTTCCGACGATTTTTACATTTACGACGAAAAGACCTATTCATTGATCGGCAGAGATACCGAAAGCACGATCCGTCTCGGCGACGAAGTGCGCGTTCGGGTTGAAGACGTGGATTTTGAAAAGCGGCGCATCCGGTTTGCCTTACTGGAAAACTTGAGCGACGAACCCGGACGCAGCGAACACCGTACGCATTTGTTGGTGAACAAGAAATCCCAAAGCCGCAAACGACGCGACAGAAAAAATAATTGACTTTAAGGCGGCATTCTTACTGCCTGCAATACGGATGAATCCTTGGCATCGACCGCCGGTCTGCATCTTTGCCAGGAAATTGAAATTAAGACCGGCAACGTTTTTGTTCATAATAGCGCTTTTTTTAATATTGACGCGTGTTCGGAAAAAATCCGCTAAAATTCTTTGCCTGTGGAAAGAACATTTTGTAAAATTCGTTTTTAATAAAACAAGCATTCATCATTAATAATCAGGGATATTCATGGGATTACGAGAAGAACTTTTACGCCATCTTGGGCTGGGAACATTTGTTGTGGTAGATCTGGAGACGACCGGGCTGGATCCGGAGAAAGACCGCATTATCGAAATCGGCGCGATTAAGTTTGTGGAAGGAAAAGAGGTCGAGGTTTACGAACAGCTTGTGAATCCCGGGATACCGATTCCGAACTTTATTATTACCTTAACGGGCATAAAGGAACAGGATGTGCGGGATAAACCGTCAATCGAGGAAGTCTTTCCTCATTTTCTGCAGTTTTTAGGCGATGCAGCCATAGTCGGTCAGCAGGTTAATTTTGACGCCTCTTTTATCGAGTATCAGTTTCGGCGCGCAAAAAATGATTTTGAACGCTGGGAAGATACCTTTCAGCGCTTTAAATATGTCACCAATCTGAGGATCGATACGCTTTTTATCGCGCGGATTTTCATGCCCTTTTTGGATAGTTTTAAACTGGCTTCGCTGGCAAAAGAGTTTGACTATGACCTTGACAGGGCTCATCGCGCCGTGGACGACGCCCGAGCCACCGGACATGTATTTCTTGAATTGCTCGACCGCGCTTTAGCCGCGGATAATCAGATTCTGATCAATATTATCAATCTGCTTTATCCCACTTCCAGAAGAGCCAAAAGCTTTTTTGTGCCGGTGTTAAAGTTCAAACAAATGAAAAACATTAAAAGCACCGGAAAGGCGCTCATCGACGACGCATTTTACGCACAAGAATATTACAATATAATCGGCGAGGCGGACTACACCCTTGAAGAGCCTGTTAAGGAAGAATACGATCTCTTTCCGGTGGATGAAGATGTAATCGACCGCTATTTTGCCGAGGACGGAAGACTTTCCAATGTAATCGATAATTACGAATTACGTCCCTCGCAAATTCAAATGGCAAAAGAGGTTCTTAGCGGTTTTAATGACCGCGCGTATGTTGTGGCGGAAGCCGGCACCGGAACCGGAAAATCCATGGCTTATCTTGTTCCCGCCATTGAATGGGCGGTGAAAAACCGCCACGCCGGGCAGCGGGTGATTGTTTCGACCAATACCAAAAATTTGCAGGAACAGCTCTTTTTTAAAGACATCCCCATGCTTTACGCCACCTGCGAGCAAAAATTCAAAGCCGTGTTGTTGAAGGGACGCTACAACTACCTCTGTCTTGAAAAATGGCGCACCGTGATGACCGATATGAATCAGCGGCTTTCCAAAGACGAACGAACGCGCATTCTGCCTTTGGTTTACTGGGTTGAACAGACCCGCACGGGCGATATTGTCGAAAACGCTGGTTTTCAGCTTGAAAGAAATATCGGATTGTGGGAAAAACTAACCGCCGAACCTTCGTACTGTCCGGGAAAAGCCTGCAAATATTACGCAGAATGTTTTTTGATGAAAGCCAGAGAGCACGCCCGCCGCGCCGATCTGGTGGTGGTTAACCACGCGCTCTTGTTTGCCGATTTGGCGACAAACAAAACAACCCTGGGCGATTATGAACTTTTGATTCTGGATGAAGCGCATAATCTGGAAAAAACGGCGGCGGACTTCCTCGGTATTCGGGTGAATTACTGGAGTTTCCGCAATCTCTACCATCGTTTATATGACGAAGAACCCAATAAAACGGGTACCATCCTGCAAATCGATTATCGCCTGAGCACGGGCAAATTACCCGAAGACAAAAAACGCGAAATTACCAAACATACGCAAAAGGTCAAGTTCAGCTCCTCAAATCTCAAAGAAAAAACACTGATCTTTTTTAACTCGTTCAGCCGCATGCTCAGAGACCAGTACGGTTCGCGAAACGATCCCGGAGTCGATGAAACCAAAATCCGCTATTACAAGGGCTTTAAATATTTTAAGCAGCTCGATCAGGAAATTATCGATTTAAAAACCGCGCTCGGCAGATTAATCAACGATTTAAACCGGCTCATCGAAGCTTTAAACGATCTGGATTACAACTCGTTTAAATTTCAAAGCCAGTTGTACCGCGAGGTGGTGGCGTCTTATGACCGGGCAAAAGAACTTAAAACAGGATTTGAGTTTTGCATTCAGGCGGAAGAAAAACACTATGTATATTGGCTGGATATTCCGCGAAGCGAACGAAGCAATGACGTGGTTTTGCACGCGGTTCCTCTGAACATTTCCGAGTTATTGAATAAAATGCTCTATCCCTCCGTGGAAACCGCGGTTTTTACATCGGCTACTCTGGCGGTCGATAAATCGTTCGCTTATTTCAATTCGCGCATGGGATTGGATGAAATTAAAGATAAAAATGTACGGTCGAATGTTTATGATTCGCCTTTTGATTTTGAAAAACAGTTGTTATTGGCGGTAACCGATTTTTTGCCCGATCCGCGCTCCGAAAATTTTGCCGAAGCGGTAAAACAGTTTATCATCCGCCTGCACGGACAAGAACGGCGCGGTTTGCTTGTTCTGCTCACCAATTACAATATGCTCAATCAAATGTACGAGGCGCTTAAACCCCATTTTGACGCCGAAAATATTGTGATTCTGGCTCAGGGCAAAAGCGGCAGCCGCACCAATATTCTGAATCAGTTTAAAGAAAACCGCGAATCCATTTTATTGGGAACCGACAGCTTTTGGGAAGGAATCGATGTTCCCGGGGACGCGCTGGAACTGCTCTTTATTCCCAAACTGCCTTTTGATGTTCCCACCGAGCCGGTAATTGCCGCCCGCATGGAAGAGATCAAACGCCGCGGCGGAAATCCGTTTATGGAATATTCGCTTCCCGAGGCGATCATCAAATTTCGTCAGGGCTTCGGACGACTGATCCGCAACAAAAACGATTTTGGCTCAGTGATTATCGGAGACAACCGGGTAAGCCGCATGCGCTACGGACAGTATTTTTTGAACAGTATTTCGGGAAGAAAAGAGATTGTTTACGAAGAAGATGAACTGTTTCGCATTTTAGGAGACTGGTTTGCTCAAAAGCAAAGCGGAGAGAAAGGCGATGAGTGAAAAACGATTAATTATTGATGAGAACGATCTGACTTTTGAAGATTTGCGATTTTTTCTGGAAGAAAAACCGCAGGTTGAACTGAATGGCGAAACGCAAAACCGCGTTCGCGAAAGCCGCCGAATAATTGAAGATATCGTAAACGAAAACCGGGTGGTTTACGGGGTTACAACCGGTTTTGGCAAGTTTGCCGATGTGCGCATTAAACCGGAACAAACGCGGGAGCTGCAGAGGCGTCTGGTGTTGAGCCACGCTGCGGGCACGGGCAAGCCCATGTCAGAAGATATTGTTCGTTTAATGATGCTGTTAAAGATCAAAAATCTTTCGCAGGGGCACAGCGGCGTCCGTTTGCGGGTGGTAAATCAATTGGCGCAAATGCTGAATCGGGAAGTAACGCCTGTTGTTCCGGAAAAAGGTTCTGTAGGCGCCAGCGGCGATTTGGCTCCTTTGGCGCATATAGCTTTGGTGATAATCGGCGAGGGCGAAGCCTTTTTTAACGGAGAGCGCATGTCCGGGGCTAAAGCGCTGCAAAAAGCCGGTCTTCAACCGATTCCTTTGGAAGCAAAAGAAGGGCTGGCTGTGCTTAACGGAACGCAGTCTATTCAAGCCTGGGGAGTTATCGCCCTGCTGCGCGCAAAGCGGCTGGTAAAAGTCGCCGACATCGTGGGCGCCGTCAGTCTGGAAGGATTGCTGGGCACGTTGACCGCCTTTGACGAGCGGATCCAAAAAGTCCGGCGTCATCCGGGACAATTGAAAACCGCGAAAAATTTCCTAAAAATTTTATCACACAGTCCCATTGTGGAGTGGCACCGCGAATCCAGCCATCGGGTGCAGGACGCCTATAGTTTGAGATGTATTCCGCAGGTTCACGGCGCAATCCGTGACGGAGTAGAGTACGTGGCTGCGGTTTTTGAAAGAGAAATAAACGGAGTAACCGACAATCCGCTGGTCTTTCCCGAAGACGGAGATGTGCTTTCCGGCGGAAATTTTCACGGAGAGCCCGTGGCAATGGCGGCTGATTATCTCGGAATTTTGATTTCGGAATTAGCCAACATTTCCGAGCGCCGGATTGAGCACATGATGGATCCTAACGTGAGCGAAATGGCGGGATTTTTAACCGAAGAAGGCGGTTTGAACTCGGGTTTTATGATTGCCCAGGTAACGGCTGCGGCTCTGGTTTCCGAAAATAAGGTACTGGCGCATCCGGCAAGCGTGGATTCGATTCCCACCTCGGCAAACAAAGAAGATCATGTGAGTATGGGCATGCACGCGGCGCGCAAAGCGCTGGAAATTGTGGAAAACGCGGAAACGGTGCTGGGCATTGAGCTGATGTGCGGTTGTCAGGGACTGGATTTGCGCAAGCCTTTAAAACCTTCCAAAGCCACCGGCGCCGTGCTCAATGAGTTTAGAAAAGAGATTCCGCGCTGGACCGAAGACCGGGTGTTGTATCCGGATATTGAAATCGCCAAGAAATTTGTCTGTTCGAAAAGAATTATTGAACTCGTTGAACGGGCTGTCGGAGAATTGGAATAAGTAAAGCCATAACCCGGACAAGAATGAGTAACAAAGTGACAAGTTCGTGACGCGTGACGCGTAATGCGTAATGAGTAATAAAAAAGACAAAAGAAAAAAGAAAAAGGAATATCAGAAAGCGGAAAGACGTGATTCGTGATGAATAACCAGTGACCATTAATAAGTAACGAGTGACAAAG
>JAJRSN010000226.1 GCA_024278715.1 Calditrichota bacterium | reverse complement strand
CCGTCGATTTGTTTGTACGAGAAAAGCAGATTGTTGTTAAAATAACGCAGTTGAGCGTCCAGTTGCAAAGCAAGCGAAGGCAGCGGAGCCAATCCGGGAGTTAAGGTTAAAAAGCCCGGTTTGGTAAAAATATCAACAATTTGCCTGGCAAGTTTACGATCGGAATCGCTTAAATTCAATGAGTTTGCCAGGCTGTCAAATTCAACTTCGCCCGTTGCGTCTTCGTTTTTAATGCTTGCCTGAGCGCTTCCGTGAACGATGATTCTCCGGTCGTGTAAATTCAGATCGAGAGTCGTTCCGAGAACGAGATATTCTTTGGGGTTTCCGCCGAACCGGATGGAAGTGCTGTTATCTTTTCCGTTGACTAAATTTAATCCCCAGCTAAAGTGACTGCCAAAATTAAAGCGCGGACGGATGCTCCTGAAATCTTGTTTGTAGGTTCCGTATCTAAGAATTTTCGAAGGATCATCGGTAAAGGTTGTTCCTTCGATTGCGCGGGCGGATTGCCCCTGAGTATAATCAAAATCAAAATATTTACTGAACAAGCCCACGCTGAAACCGCGGATGCGTCTGCCCTGTAAAACCAGCGGGTCGTAATCGGGAAAAACATCGCCTCCCCAAACATAAAAAAAGTATTTGTAAGAAAGCTCGTATTTTAACCTGGCGGAATAGATATTCAAGGGCTGCCGGTCACTAGATTCATTGGAATTCATCAGAAGACGGGTTTCGAGTTCAAATTTTTTGTAGTTCAGGTTTAAGCGGATTCCGCCGCGTGTGTAGTTGATGTCGTTTTGGGCAACGGTTTGCAGCCGATTGTCCACAAAAAAGGAGCCCTTGTAAGAAAACGCCTTATGGGTAGAGGGCATATCGCTTACGCGAAACCGGAACTGCCTTTGTCCCACAAGGATGCCTTCCGCATTGTAAACTTTAAAACTTACCTGATGAAGTCCGCTGCGGATTGCCCTCGGGGTGTAAGAAATAACATGACCTTCGCGAATTAACTGAGAGGAGTGATCAATGCCGTCTATTGTAATCCTGAAGTTCAGCTCTTTCGGGTTTTCGATATCCAACGGAATGGAAAAGGCAAAAAACAGTTCCTCGGGATTCAGAATTTCGTTTTCTTCGGGAGCTAAAAGGTTGATCTCTATTTTGCGTAATTTTGAGTTTTGATTATTGTTGTTTGCCAAAACTTCCAGTTCGTATAACCGCGTAAACGGCGCGCCTTCGGGATAGGTGATTACGTTACCCGTGGGAGTCTGCATGGCAAAGTAATATTGAATTTTGCCGGGACGCAGTTTTTTTGCCGGGATTTCCACATAGTAAACAAATCCTTCGTTTTTCAACGGCAGGCTGTGAAAATCGAATTCTCCCGTGGTCCGATAAAAAAGCGTCGGCGGGACGATTGCTTGGGTGTAAGAGAGCTCTTTTAATTCAAGCCGAACGTTTTCTCCCTGATAGACCTGAGAGGGGCTTTCGTGGTAAAAATTGGCGCCCGTAAGATAATTAATAAGGGATAAAAAGATTAAAAAGATTAAAGGATATTTTTTCACTCGTTCCATAATGACCATCATTTATTTTTTTTACGCAGTTTAAATTTTAATGATTTTGTATTTCCGTTTGCGTCTTCAAATTCAAAATCGAATTCGTCATACGATTCGTTTTCGTCTTTTAGCTGGGGTTTTTCGTTTTTCCGAGTTTTACGTACAATCGGTTTGCTGTTGGGAGAAGCCACGATACCCGTCATTCCCGCTTTTAAAAGAGCGACTCCTCTGCGGTTGGAAATTTCCACGACTCCTTCTTCTCCAAAATAATACGTGGCGCCCTTGAACTCCTGCTTTGTCCAGAAAGCGGTTCCTTTTACGGAAGCCACGGAGGTAGGGGTGGTAACGCTAAAGTCGCCCCTGTTTTTGAACACTTTGCTAAAGATTAATCCGACCTCGAGAAATAGATTTTTAGTGAGATTTTTTTTGCGCTTTTTTCCTTCGAAGCGACAATAAGAATTGGGCTGGATGCGAATCACGCTTCCCTTGTCGATGAATTTTACAATAGCAAAACCTTTTCCTTTGGTTAAAATACTCTGACCGGAAAGAATACGCGTGCCTCGTTTGGCGGGAATCCCTTTTTTCTGATTTTCCTTAACAAGAAAAACCTTTCCCTTTGCTTTAATCAGAACGGCGATCGGTTCTTTGGCGGCTTTAATATATGTGGCGGAAAAGAGAAAGAACAATATAAAAATAATAATGTTAATCTTTATCTTCATAATAGCCTCTTTTTTATTGTTCGGGAGGAATAAATTCTACGATTTCAAACGATTTGCCCCGGTAACTATTCAAAATTTCATAGAGTTTATTTATGGTGATTTCCTCGCCGTTGTACTTAATCCGTTTTAATTGGTAGCCTTCAAGACTGGCTTTGATTTCTTCGATGCGAGGACCCAACAACCGGGAAAGAAACTGCAGGATATCTTCCTGGACGATCTGGTTTTGCAAATCTTCGCCCTGTTCGGGATTGACGAGGGTAAATTCCCAGATTTCGCTGTCAATAAATTCTTCTCCGGAAGAGGACTGGATGAACATCCGTACCATCCAGTAATAGGTTTTATTGAATTCCAGAGGAATGGCGCTGCCCGACTGAGGATATTGAAGAGAAAGAGCGCCGGTTCTGTCAGAAACCCAGTTGGGCTGGCTGTTAATAATATCGTCGTACGATTGCATCATCTCTTTTTTCTCGAAGACCATGAGCTGATATTCGGTGCCGTTTCCGTTCCATTGGAAAATAGGGAACTGCGAGTAGATGTTTGCAGATTGTCCGCTTCCGGCGGGCGCGCCGGGCGTGACAAGATGAAGATAGCTCGGATTTGTCGCCTTTAATAAAATCTTCTCCTGAGCAGCCAGCGCAGCGGGAGCGCCTTTCTGATAAAGCTCGACCGATAGTTTGTAAATTCCGAACGGCGCCTTTCCTGAAGAAAGAATCTCATCGCGCAGTTTTTCGGCTGAAGGATTGATGGTTGTTTCGTTGAAACGAACCTCGGTCGAGGGGTCTTCGCCAAAAGAAAATCCTCCGCCGGAAAGCTCCAGATTATTGGCTGTTTTGGTTATAAAGTCGGCGGGAATGGTAAAAAGATCAGACTTTGCGGTAACCAGAAGCTCATTGTCTCGGATCAGCTTTATTACAAAATAACAATTGTCGTAAGCCTCCCGGGAATTCTTGGTAACGGTTATTTCAAACAACTCCTCGGCGGTTCCGAAATTTTGAAGATCAAGATCGGAAAGGTAAAGCGTTTGTAACTTTTCTTCATTTAGTATGGTTATCTCAATAGAAAAATCATTCCCGGCGGTTTGAGAAAATAGCTGGCTTAAAAAAAGAACAGGGAGAATTAAAAACGAGAATTTTAAAAGTTTCACGATATGAACCCCCCGAAAAGTAGATTCCACAAATATTTTTCAATTACTCCCTTAATTTTGTAAAAAAGGAGTACAATGATACAAATTAAAAGATTAAAGATTCTCCGATCCGACATTCCGGATCTGCGAAGAATCCTTTTGATACTAAATTAGCAGAGAGTATCAGTTTGTCTTTAAGTTAAAACAGAAACTCCCAGAGTCAAGTTAAAATCAAATAAATATTTTTAAAATTTTTGATTAGTGATTTACAACAAGTATAGGGTTTCGATAATTCCGCTCATTAATTTTGTAAATTTTTCCTTAACGCGGTTTGCCGTTTCGGTTACTTCGTCATGCGAAAGCTTTTGAGCGATGATGCCGGTGGCGTAATTGGTAATGCAAGAGACTCCGATTACTTTCATGCCCGCCTGCGCCGCGACAATAACTTCTGGAACCGTGGACATGCTTACCGCATCGCCGCCAAAGCGTTGAATCATTCGTACTTCTGCCGCCGTTTCATAAGTGGGACCCGTATTTACCCACAAAACGCCGTGTTTAAGGGCAATCCCGCGATCCAGAGCAATTCGGTCGATAGCAGAAAAGAACTTTCGGGTATAAACATCGGACATGTCCGGGAAACGGGGTTGTCCGAATTCCGCGGGACCGCGCAACGGGTTTTGAAAAAGAAAATTAACATGGTCGGTTATCAGCATCAGATCTCCCGGTCGCAGATTCGGATTGACGGAACCCGCGGCATTGGTAACCATTAGCAGCGGAATCTTCAGCATCTGCATGATGCGAATAACAAACGTAACTTCCTGAATGGAGTAGCCTTCGTAAAAATGGGTTCGTCCTTTTACCGCTAAAACGGGAACATCTTTGTGCGTGCCGAAAATTAGCGCCCCCGCGTGACCTTCAACGGTCGATTGCGGGTAATGCGGAATATCTCTGGTCGGAATTTCCACCCGGTTTTTCAGGGTATCCGCAAAAGGACCCAGCCCGCTGCCAAGGATGATTCCCGCTTTGGGTTTAAGGTCGGTGCGTTGTCTGATAAATTCTAACGCTTGTTCAACTTTTTCCTTCAACATTCCGCCAAAATTTATTTGAACTGCAATCGAAACGGCATAAGAGCCAGCGGTTTGTTCTGCCATTCCTGTAAAACCGATTCCAAACGTTTAAGCGTGAGCAAAACCGAACGATCGGATTGAAAAACAAAAGCGCCGATGCTTCCCAACAGTTCATTCATAAACGATTTTTTACGCGGATAGTAAGTCAGGCGAACGGATTCGCTTTCCGGAATGCCAGCCATTCTTTGAGCGATTTTAAGAGCCGTGTAAAACGAGCCGACTGTATCGATAAGCCCGATTTCAAAAGCGTCTTTACCGGTCCAGACACGACCGCGGGCAATTTTGTCCGCTTCTTCGAACGTCATTTTTCTGGATTGAGCAACCTTACGCACAAAATCCCGATAAAAGGTGCTTATGATCCGATGCATAATCGCTTGTTCTTCTTTGTCCCAGGGTTCGAGCATGGAAAAAAGATCGGCGTGGTTGCCGCGTTCCACGGATTCCACTTTTAAGCCCAGTTTTTCATAAGTTCCGGAAAGATTGAATTTTCCGGCAAAAATTCCGATGGAGCCCACAAGGCTGTTAGTGGTTGCAACGATTGTATCGGCAGCCATGGCAATGTAAAATCCGCCGGACGCTCCCAAATCGGAAATTGAGGCGACGACCGGCTTTTTCTGTTTGGCTTCCAGTACGGCTTTCCAGATTTCCGCCGAAGGAAGCGCCGCTCCGCCGGGACTGTCGATTCTTAAAATAATGGCTTTAATAGATCTTGATTTTGCCGCTCTTTGAATGTCCCGAATAATGGTCTTTGCGCCTAACATTTTGCCCAGCATGGGGTTATCGGTCTCGGATCCGCCGTAAATAATGCCGATGCAGTTAATAACCGCAATGCGCCGTTTGTTGCGGATTTTAAGCGAGCTTGCCGGTTCCGACGAATAATTAAGGGCGGAAAGTTTTTTAATCGATTTGTTTTGTTTTTTCAGTCTGGCTGTCAGTCCGGCATAAAAAGAGACGGTATCCACCAGCCCCAGCTCCATTGCCTGTTTGCCGGTAAAACCGCTGACTTTGTTAATCAGATAGTCAACCCTTTCGACCGATAAATTCCGGCTTTTGCTGATGGTCTGCACGATATCGTCATAGTATTGATTAATAATCTTTTTTAAAACTTCGCGCTGGTATGGAGACATGTTGTCGCGGGTGTACGCATCGGGCGCGTTTTTATATTTGCCGATTTGCAGAAACTGCGCTTCGACGCCGATTTTAGTGAAAAAGTCTTTGTAAAAGGTAACCTCGCTGCGCACGCCCGTTAAAAACAGATTTGCGTCGGGGGGCATGATAATCGAATCGGCGGCGCAGGCAAGATAATAATCGCTTGTAAAAGAGAAGTCGGAGCCCAGATAGGCGTAAACCTTTTTGCCGGACGCGCGGAAGTTTTGTATCAATGCGTAAAGTTCACGCAGTTTGCCAAAGCCGACGTTTAATAACTCGGGACGGAAAATAAGAGATTTAATTCGTTTATCGACAGCGGCTTTTTCCAAATCATCGCGAATCTTCCGTATGTCAAGTTGGCTGCGTCCCAAAGCCTCTTCTATGGGATCGGGCGCGCTATATTCCGAAAGATCACCGCTTAAATCAAACTGTAAAAAAGCGTGATCGGGAATTTCCGGAGAAGATTCGAAAAACAGGCTGAAAAAAAGTAACGCCCCGACTAAAACGAGACCAAGGCTGAGAAATATGGCTAAAAAAACTTGCAAAAAGGTTTTCATTCGAAATCTCTTTCCTGAATATTATTTTAAAGTGAAATAAGTACTCCCGCGATGGTAGCGGTCATAAACGTTGCCAGCGAACCGCCCAGAACCGCTTTAAGTCCAAAGCGGGCAAGGTCGCTTCGCCGATTGGGCGCAATTCCTCCGATGCCGCCGATCTGTATGGCAATTGACGAAAAATTGGCGAATCCGCAGAGCGCGTAAGTGGAAATGATAATGGCTTTTTCGCTTAAGACATTCAATGGAATCAGTTTGGAAAGATGGAGATAGGCGATAAATTCATTCAGAACTACTTTTTCGCCGATAAGCGATCCCACATTGACCGCATCTTGCCAGGGCACGCCGATAATCCATGCTATTGGGCTTAACACATAACCGAGCACCAATTCCAGAGACACAGCCTGTCCGTTTTGAACCGTAATGCCAAAAAGGTCGGTAAAAACGCCCTTTAAAATCCAGTTGACCATGGCTATCAGGGCGATAAAAGCCAAAAGCATTCCGGCGACGTTAAGGGCTAATTTCAAACCGTCGGCAGCGCCGGTGGCGGCGGCTTCGATCACATTTACGGAAGTCTTTTCAATGGGCACTTTTACTTCGCCCATGGTTAACGATCGTTCGCTCTCGGGTAGTAGAATTTTTGATATTACAATGGTCGCGGGAGCAGCCATAATGCTTGCCGATAGCAGGTGTTTTGCGTAAAACAACTGTTGCACCGGGTCGCTGCCGCCCAAAAGTCCTACGTAAGCGGCGAGAACGCCTCCGGCAATAGTCGCCATTCCGCCGATCATCAGGGTAAGCAGTTCCGATTTGGTCATTGGATCCACATAGGGTCGGACCACAAGCGGGGCTTCGGTTTGCCCGATAAAAACATTAGCCGCCACGGAAATCGATTCGGCGCCGCTCACCTTTAAAGTTTTTGCCATTACCCACGCCATACCCTGCACAATTTTCTGCATGATTCCGAGATGATAAAGCACGGACATTAACGAGGAGAAGAAGATGATGGTCGGAAGAACCTGAAAGGCGAATACCACTCCCACGCCTTTTGCCGTCAGTTCTGCGGGAAACGCTTTTTCAAACGTCGCCTGATCCGCAAGAACGCCAAATACAAATCGGGAACCTTCGTTAGTGAACGAAATGATCTGCACAAAGAAATGACCGATCCAGTTGAAAACAGCGGCGCCCCAGGGCGTAAGCAGCACGAAAATGGCAAAAAGAATTTGTAAGCCTATGCCGTAAAGGATCTGTTTCCAGATGATTTTTTTTCGGTTTGCCGAAAACGCATAAGCAATGCCGATCAGGGATGCCAGACCGAATAATCCGAAAGCAACATCTTTGACTACAGATAATACAGTCATTACGACTCCTCTTCCTCTTCTTTTTCAGGGGGTACAAAGCAATTACGGCAGCGCGCTTCGTAAATATCAGCCGCGCCAACCACAACTTTATCTTTTTGTTTTGTTTTTCGATAAGTATGATTAGCCGGATTTCCGCACACAACACATATCGCGTGTGTTTTGGTAATGTATTCCGCAACAGCCAATAACTGGGGGATGGGTTCAAAGGGTTTTCCCAAATAGTCCTGATCCAATCCGGCGACAATTACCCTTTTTCCCATGTTAGCCAATTTCTGGCAAATATCCACGAGCGAATTATCAAAAAACTGCGCTTCATCGATGCCTACAACCTGCGCTTCCAGAGCATGATGCAAAATTTCTTCGGGCTTTTCCACCGCCTTTGATTTGATTTTCTGCTTATCGTGAGAAACGATTTCCGTGGTGCTGTAACGCGTGTCGATTTTGGGTTTAAAAATTGCAACTTTCTGCCGGGCAATCATGGCGCGCCGTAATCGGCGAATGAGCTCTTCGGTCTTCCCGCTGAACATACTACCGCAAATCAC
This sequence comes from Calditrichota bacterium, assembly GCA_024278715.1. GTDB lineage: Bacteria > Calditrichota > Calditrichia > Calditrichales > Calditrichaceae > Caldithrix. Next base: position 212 of record JAJRSN010000226.1, on the reverse strand, counting down.
TTCAATCCATCCTGTATGCTGACGAACAACATGCATCATCGGCGAAATTAATCCTCCCTGTTTAGCTTTTCTTGTTGAATTAAGAGCGAATGAATTTTAGTCGTTAAAATGTCGATGGCAACCAAATTTTTACCGCCTCGCGGAATGATGATATCGGCATGCCGTTTTGCAGGCTCCACAAATTGAAAATACATGGGGCGCACGGTGGATTG
>JAJRSN010000225.1 GCA_024278715.1 Calditrichota bacterium | reverse complement strand
GTCACGGAGAAAAGCCATCGATTCTGGGAAGATCGAGCCGACCTGGATAAGAAATACATTCTCAGTTTGTTCGAAAATCTGTCTGACGCAGATATAGAAATGTTGAGTCAGGCGCTTAAAAAAATAAAGGTCGAATAAATCAAAATCTTTTAGGAGGGGAGGAATGGAGCGAAAAAATATCTTTGTTTTGGCATTTGTTTTGCCTTTGTTTTTTTCAATCCTCATTACAGGAGGTTGTTCTTCAATGAATCGATTAGTTAAAAAAGAAGTAAACGAAATTTTTCAAAATGCCGCAGCGTCCAAGGAAATTATTAAGTCAGAAGACATAGCGGGTTTGCCCGAACCTGTACTGCGCTGGCTGAAATATTCGAATATCATCGGAAAAGAAAGAATTCGGGTTGTTCGGTTAAAACAAAAGGGATTCTTCAGAACGGGTCCGGACAAAAAGTGGATGCCGTTTAATGCCAGAGAATATTACACAACCGATCCGCCGGCTTTTATCTGGTCTGCAACCGTCAGAATGGCGCCCTTAGTTCCTTTAAAAGTAAGAGACAAATACGCTGAGGGAAAAGGCAAAATGCAGGTAAAGCTCTTGGGCTTATTCTCGGTTGTGGATGAAACGGGAGACGAGATTGATCAGGGCGCTATGGTGCGCTATTTAAATGAAATAATGTGGTTCCCGTCCGCCGCCTTAAATGATTACATCAAGTGGGAGCCCGTTGACGCCAATTCTGCTAAAGCGACCATGAGCTATCGGGGAGTAACCGCATCGGCGATCTTCTATTTCGATGAAGAAGGTAAAGTCACCAATATGATTGCGGAACGAGCCATGTATGAAGACAACGCCTTTGTTTACAAAAAATGGTCAACGCCTATTTCAGAATACGGAGAGTTCAACGGCATCAGAGTTCCCGTTAAAGGCGAGGGCGTTTGGCTTTTGGAATCCGGCGATTTCTCTTACATCCGGCTGGAAGTCACGGACATCGAATATAATGTTCCTTCCCTGTATTAAAAGGAGCCTTTAAAATGATACGCAAGTGCATTTTTTTGATTATTTTGTTTTTTGTATTAATGGGCTGCGGCAGTACAAAAAATTCTCTGCTAAAAAATACCGATGCTTCGACAGTTTCCGTTCTTGCCGGGGTTTCAGCCGGCGGGCTTGTGGAAAACACGTCAATGTCCGGGATTTCCAGCAGCTCGGATATTGACGCTATCACCGGAGCGACAAACAAATCTTACAATGCCGGTATTCATTATGAATTAAATCTCAACGGGCACAAGCTTGAGACAGGGTTGGATTATATATGTTTTGATCAAACCGTGCAGTATGATATGCCCTCTTTTTCTGTTAACGGAAAAAGAGCGTTCCGATTTCATCAATTGAGGGCGCCGGTTACATATAACCTGGGATTTTTCAGGAACAGCCAAAACTTTCCTCTGCTTGTTCTGAAGGCAGGATTGTCAGTGGGATACACCTTTTCCAAAACAATTACCGATTATGGCAGTCTCCCCGATTACAAATTCACCGACTGGGATTACGGTCCTACTTTGGGCGTTTCTTTTTATCCGATTCAACTTAGTCAGGGTTACAGAATAGGCGTTTATCTGGACTTATACCGGGGCAGTCAAATTTATGAAGATGCGTATCACCGGGCTGAAGGCATCGGCGGACAGAGCTTTGTTAAATTTGGGGTTGTCCTGCAGCCGTTAAATTTAAAATTCTGAAAAAATAGAAACTTTTTGCGGGAATTATTCGTAATTCCGACTGCGCCAGCCGGGGCAAACCCTCAAAAATAACCATATCCAAAGAGGATAATGCGCTTTTTGCTCGGGCAGCGGGACGCCCCCCGGTTTCGTTAGAGCCGTGCGAACGGCGCAAATTTAAATCTGCTCCGGCTGGCTTAATATTAAAGTTTGTACCGGAAGAAGATAGAATGATATTAAAGCAGGGCGGCGGAGAATATGAATTGATTAAAGAACAATAATTACATTACATTCTGAAAGGTTAAAAATATTGATTAACAATGTTAAGAAAAATTTTAAAGAGGAATAAGAGATGAAGGTTGTGTTTATAATTATGATTGTTTTTCATGCATTAATCCATTTATTAGGGTTTGTCAAAGCTTTTGAATTGTCCGAAATAAAAGAGCTGACACAACCCGTTTCAAAGCCGTTCGGAGTATTGTGGTTGGTCGCCTTTTTATTGCTTATCGCCGTCGCTTTACTCTATGCCCTTAAAAATAATTATTGGTGGGAATTGGGCATAGTCGCCGTCCTGATTTCGCAGATGCTCGTTGTAATTTTCTGGCGGGACGCCAAATTCGGGACAATTCCTAATATTATTATTCTTTTGGTGAGTATTAATTCTTATGCTAACTACATTTTGATAGCAGATTAAGCGCAAGATGACTATTCTAATACGCGCCGCTTATAGATATTTACTAAAATAATTTTAGCTGTTGATTAAAATTGACCGGAAGAAAATATTGCGGGAATATCAACTTATTTAGCATGATTATTTTAATCGGTTACAAAACGGACAAAATAAATGTCCGGCGTTCGGAAAAAGGATCGGAGTAAAACATGAAATATCATCACATCGGGATACCCACCGGCAAAAAGCTGAAAGATGAAATACATCTGAAGCATTTAAAGATGTACGTTAGCGGTTTCGGGAAAAATCCGTACGGAGTGGAGTGGATCAGATTCGAGGAGAACGCTCCCTATCCGGAGATCGTCAAAACAATTCCTCACGTGGCGTTTGAGGTTGACAATCTGGAAGAGGCTGTAAAAGGAAAGAATGTGATCATTCCGCCCAACAGTCCGGCTCCCGGAGTGCTTGTTGCGTTTATCGAAGACAACGGCGCTCCGATAGAGTTTCTTCAAATTGATAAAACGGTCGCCGAAATACCCGACGCCTCTCATAATCACACCAGTAACGATGATTAATGGGGGAAATAATATGCAAACAATATTGGGTTCGGGCGGAGCCATCGGAACAGAGCTGGCAAAAGCGCTTAAAAAGTTTACAGATGAAATCAGATTGGTAAGTCGTAACCCCAAAAAGGTCAATCCAACAGACGAACTTATGTCGGCAGACCTGTTAAACGAAGCCGATGTTCGGAAAGCCGTTCAAGGCTCGTCCGTGGTTTACGTTACGGTGGGCTTCCCTTACAGCGTAAAAGCGTGGAAAAAAAGCTGGCTTAAGTTTACGAGCTATTTGATTAAAGCTTGTGAAGAATATGGCTGTAAGTTGGTTTTTTTCGATAATATCTATATGTACGACGCCGATCATTTAAACGGGATGACCGAAGAAACACCGGTGAACCCGCCGAGCAAAAAGGGCAAAATCAGGGCTGAAGCAGCCGATATGGTTATGGACGCGGTAAGAAAAGACGGACTAAGCGCTTTGATTGCGCGGTCGGCTGACTTTTACGGTCCGGGAATCAAAAATACCAGCATTCTTACGGAAACGGTTTTTAATCCCCTTAGCAAGGGGAAAAAGGCAATGTGGCTGGGCTCGGTCAATTTCAAACATTCCTTTACTTACACTCCCGATGCCGGAGCTGCAACCGCGCTGCTGGGAAATTCCGAAGACGCATATAATCAGGTCTGGCATTTGCCCACAGCGCCGCATCCGTTTACCGGTAAAGAATGGATAGAGGCAATCGCCAAAGAAATGGGCGTAGAACCCAAATATCAAGTAGTGCCGAAATTTCTTGTGAGAATTATCGGATTGTTCGTGCCCGTTATGAGAGAGACGGTTGAAATGATGTATCAATACGACAGAGATTATGTTTTTGACAGCTCGAAATTTGAAAAACGTTTTGATTTTAAACCGACACCTTACATTGACGGAATCAGGGAAATAGTTAAAGCGGACTATAATTCGATAATTACCAGAAAAAACAGATGACATTAAAACCGCGGCTTAAAGACGAACTTTTTACCAAAATATTCAATACTAAAATGAAGCGTAACATAAAACCGGAGATTAGATGAAAAAGATTTTAATCCTTATTATGGTAAGTTTTGTGACAATTGATCTCGCCGACGCCTGTACTACTTTTGTGATGCGGGATTCGACAAATTTGATTTTTGGCAGGAATTACGATTTTGATCTGGGCTCAGGCTTTATCGTCATTAATAAAAGAGGGGTTGAAAAACGGGCAATTGCGGTTTCTTCGCACGAACCGGCAAAATGGATTTCCGAATACGGAAGTATCACCTTTAACCAGGTCGGAATTGACGCGCCCATGGGCGGCATGAACGAAAAGGGATTGGTGATCGCGCAAATGGCGCTTCCCGAAAGTGAATATCCCCGACAGAATCACAAGCCGACGCTTAATCAGTTTGAATGGATACAATATCAGCTTGACAATTCGGCTTTGTTGGCGGAAGTGATCGAAAACAGCAAAAGAGTTCAAATTGTCCCGATCGCCATTCCCGTACATTATTTGAT
>JAJRSN010000224.1 GCA_024278715.1 Calditrichota bacterium | reverse complement strand
CAAGTAACGCGTGACAAGTGACGAGTAACCAAAAACCAGTGATCATCAACCTGTAACTTGCAACCTGCAACCACTAAACTCCTAAACTCCTAAACCTTTCCTGTTTAATTTTTAACGACAATTTATTAAATGTCGATAACCCATTATTCATTATTCATTATTCATTATTCATTATTCATTATTCATTATTCATTATTCATTACTGCTAAACCTCAATTTCACGGGAACATTGATTTTTTTAAAACTATGGGATGACCTAAAAGATTGGCGCTGCTGTCCAAAAAAACCTGAAATTGCTGGTAAAATTCGGGGGCGACGGAGGTTGAAGTTTGTTCATAATGCGCCCGGATAATCAATTCTCCGTTGGAGTTTTGCGATGCCCTTAAAAAAACGGACCCGAAGCGGGTTGAAAGAGAATCGGTAAATAAAGAGTCCGTAAACGTAAAATCAGACGGAAAACGAATGGCAAGATTTAATGATTTCGTAAAACCGAAATTGAATTTTATCGGATAGATACGAGTAGGAGCGCGAAACAATTCCCTGAGTTCGCTTTGAATTAGCGCGCCGGGATTCAGATAAAAAGAACGGTCGTTTATTCCGGCGAAATTTTTAATTCTCATCTCAAAACTGACCGTCAAAGTATCTTCAACGGGGTAGAGCCCTTTAAACTTTAAATTGTTTAAGAGTAACGAATATCCCCGTCTGGCGTAAAAAGATTCAAACCATCGTTTTTGTTCGGTATGGTTTAACGGAAGCAGCATCCGACGGATTTCGGTAGAGGGGGCTCCGGCGAAGATAAGCTGTCCTTTTACATCGGCGTTTCCGTCTTTTTGTAAATCCACATTCCAGTTATGCAGGGTTGAATTTTGTGAATAAGGACTGTCTGGAATTTGCGTTAAAAGGAAATCGTCCTTTCCTTTAATTACCAAAGCCCAGGCTCCCTGATCGTACCAGGGAATTGTACCGAACGGGCATCCCTTGTGAGTCGGATCTAACCACATCACCTGGCTATCCGGCAGTAGGGCATAAGTGATTACGTGATTAAAACGAAAGGGCGTCGCCAGAGAGGTGTCCAATGTCCCGTTGGGTCGCGTGCAAACCAATGCCGGATAAAGCTTGATGTCTGTTTGTTTTGCCATTGCGCATAAAAGTGTCGCCATGTCCTTGCAGTCTCCGTACCGGTTCTGCAAAACATCTTCGGCAAAATGCGGTTGAAAACTGCCGATTCCGATGGCGATCGCGACATAGCGGATGTTGTCTCTGACCCATTCGTAAAGAATTTTCAATTTTTCTTTGGGAGAGGAAGCGGATTTCAATATTTTCGGCAACAAATTTTTTATCGAAGAACCCGCGGCGACGCGATCTTTACTGAGGTCGTAATACCAGTTGGCAACGGATTTCCACGTATTAAGTCCCAGCGGCGAGAAAAGTAAATAGGCTCCCACATCGGCGACAGGCGGCATGGCAATTTCGCGTCGGATACCGGCTAAGTCTTTTACTTCCCAACGATAGGTGGATTTAAATCCGCTCGGCGTCTTGAAGCTGTCGGGTTCGAGAATAATATTATAGACCTTTTGGTTTAATTTCCATGAAGAGGGGAAGGTGACGGAAAAACGGGAAATTTTAGTCGGAATAAAATCCTGAAAATTCCAGCTATGGTACAATGTTAAATTTTTTATGATCTTACGAAAACGATATTCGACAATACTGCCCGGTTCAACGGCGGGAAAGGTAAATTTTTTTGCTTTCTGATCGGCGTAAAAAATGAATTTCGGATAGAGGTCGATGTCAAAGATTTCGTTTTTATCAAGAACGGTAATCTGTCCGTCCGGGCTGACGGTTCTGGCTTGAATCATTTCAATTTCGCTTGAATTAGGGGAATAGGGAATAACCACATCGGCGTAACTAAAACCGCCGCGATCTAAAATCCGAATAACCCGGCGGCGTTCGAAAACGGTTAATTTAATTTCACCGCTTCCCGAAATATCAACTTTGCCTTCGTCGAGTAAAATAACGGCATGGGCGCTTGGGAAGTCGGTGGAATCGGGAAGATTGCTTAAGGAAAAATCTTTCCAATCGATCTCTTTTGCCCATTTATTGGAAGAACATTGTAAAAAAAGAGAAGAGATGATTAATAGAATGAGAATGTTTAAACGACGCATGGAAAAACCTCATTCTGAAGTTTAATATTTAAGTATAGTTTTATTTGCGCATAAAATGCAAATATTATTCCCAAAAACTAATCTTACATGCGTTCTCTTTAAATGTTTGATAATTGAAAGGCACGACTCTTGATAGATTGCTATTTACCCACCTGTTTTGACGATTGTCGGAAAAATATGAATTACGAATTGCACAAAAAGTATTAAAACTTTAAATTGAATTCTTATCCGAATTCGGTTTTCGATAAGTTTGCTCTGGAAAATAAAGGGAATACAAAAATCAAAAAATGCTTATTAACGTCTGAATCCGGATAAAGAATGAAGTTATTCTTAAGTGATGTTACGGAGGAGCAAAATGCATTATTTGTTAAACAGTCTGATTATTTTAATGGGATTTATCATGCTTAACTGTCAATCCGAAAAAACACTTCAGCCTCCGGTTGCCGAAAAAATTACGCATAGCGATACTTTGTTCAACGACGTGCGGGTCGATTACTATCACTGGCTGAGGGATCGGAATAATCCGAAAGTCATTGAATATCTTAAGGCGGAAAACGCCTATACCGAAGCCATGACCGAACACACCAACCCCCTGCGGGAAAAGCTTTACCAGGAAATGGTCGGTAGGATAAAAGAAACGGACTTGTCGGTGCCCGTAAAAAGAGGGATTTATTACTACTACTCGCGCACGGAGAAGGGTTTGCAATATCCGATTTACTGCCGAAAAAAGGGAGGCCCGGACGCGGAGGAAGAAATTATTCTTGACCAAAATAAACTGGCAAAGGGACATAAATTTTTTCAGATGGGCGTGTTTGAAGTGAGCCCGAACCATCGCTATCTGGCGTATTCCGTGGACACTACGGGATCGGAAACCTACACCGTTTACGTCAAAGACCTGGAAAACAATGAAATTCTTCCCGAAAGTATTCCCAATACTTACTACACCCTTGCCTGGGCAAACGACAATAAAACGTTCTTTTACACGGTGCTGGATGACGCCAAAAGACCGTTTAAATTATTCAGACACAAGTTGGGAAGCGATCCCGCGAAAGATGCCTTAATTCACCACGAAAAAGACGAACGTTTTTTTATCACGGTACGGCGCAGCAAGAGCGGCGAGTTTATTTTCATGGATCTGGAGAGTCAGGTTACATCGGAAGAGCGGTTTTTAAAAGCCGATACCCCGGATCGGAATTTTAAAGTCTTTAAACCGCGCCAATACAAGGTAGAGTATTTTATCGACCATCAGGGAAAATATTTTTACATCCGCACAAACGAGCAGGCTGTTAATTTTAAACTAATGCGAACGCCTGTCAATCGTCCCGGGCGTAAGTATTGGAAAGAGGTCATTCCCCATAACCCGCAAATTATGATCGAAGAAATCGAGGTTTTTAAGGATTATCTTGTTGTTCTGTTAAGGGACCGCGGGCAAAAGAAAATTCGCGTTACCTCTTTGCTCAACGGAAAGACTTATTTTATTGATTTTGAAGAACCGGTTTACACGGTTTATTTGACGGGAAACAGAGAATACGATACGAATCTTCTGCGTTTTAATTATCAATCTTTAATAACGCCTTCT
>JAJRSN010000223.1 GCA_024278715.1 Calditrichota bacterium | reverse complement strand
TGGAACGGTAAAGACGGATATTTAATTTTAGCTGGAGGTTTAAAACGCTTCGAAACCGATTTTGGTTATATCGGAGAAAACATCAAAATCGACGGCGAACTGCTCGCGCCGGCTTATTTTTTAGCCGCCGCCCGCTATAAAAAATGGCTTTTTAATGCGGGATATCGAACGTTTTATAATTTCAGAATAAAATTCAAAAACGAAATAGTCACTATCGAACATCCCGAAGGAACCGGAGAATATTATTCCAATATAGAAGACAAAAGCGTGAAAAATATTTTTATGGGAGTTAATCGTTCTTTAACCGATCATTTGAGCGCTGGCGTTCAGGCGGGTTTACTCCTATATTCCTTCAAAAGCAGCATGCACAATTTTAATTCATCCAACTCGGGTTTTAGCTATGATTTTAAAGCCGGACTGTTTCACAAATACACGAACCGAATATCCGCCTCACTGGTTTTTCATTACCTGAAAAAGATAAAGTACGATTACGAATACAAGGGAATACTTTTCGTTAATGACGAGAGATACGAAATTCCCGTTAAAGAAAAACGCGAATTCATCATGCCCTGGTTCCTGGACCTTGGATTTCAATTTTGGCAAAGCGATTATCTGCAATTTATGTTCAAAATCCAATATCAATATTGGCAGGAAATTTCAAAACACATGGACAACCGTTTACAAATGGCATTGGGATTAACGATGTTTCCGAACGAATATTTAAAGCTGCATCTGGGCGCCTTTACGATGGGGGATTATCCGCAGAATACGAATGATACGGAAGACGTGGCGTTTTTAACGGCGGGAATTGATTACGAACCGAGTCCTTCAGTCGCGTTTTCTTTAAGCGTTCTCAGCAGCCGGTTTTTTGCTGGGAAAACGGAATATCATTCCGAACGAATCAAACGAACCGAAATCTTATTCGGCGTTCAATGGAAAACGTCTTTACTCAACTTTTAAAGTTTGGTAAAGAAAGATGTTAAAAAGGGGTAAAACCAATTGATTACAACCGATAAATTATCCGCGAACGCATTGGATTTTATCGATGATGTTAAACTGCAGATGCTTTTGCAAAGGAACGCGCCCGAGCCCGAACAGGTGCGCGATGTCATTGCCAAAAGTCTGTCCAAAGCGCCATTGCAATTAGATGAAACAGCCGTTCTTTTGCGCGCCGAAAACCGGGATTTGATCGGGGAAATTTTCGAAGCCGCCCGTAAACTCAAACGCGATGTTTACGGCAACCGGATCGTTTTGTTTGCGCCGCTGTACATCGGAAATTATTGCGTGAACGATTGCGCCTATTGTTCGTTCCGGCGCAGCAACAAAGAAGCGGTACGCAGAACGCTCTCGCCTAAAGAAGTCGCGCGGCAGGTCGAAGCGCTGGAAGATAAGGGTCACAAACGTCTGATTCTGGTCTTTGGCGAACATCCGAAATACAACGCGGAATTTATCGCCGACACGGTGCGCAAAGTTTATTCAGTAAAAAAAGGCAACGGCGAAATCCGCCGCGTAAACATCAACGCCGCGCCCATGGATCACGAAGGTTTTCGCATCATCAAGGAGGCGGGCATCGGCACTTATCAGATTTTCATGGAAACCTATCACCACGCAACCTATCAAAAAGCGCACCCCGAAAACACATTAAAGGGCGATTATCTCTGGCGGCTCGACGCCCTGAATCGCGCCTTTGAAGCCGGATGTGATGACATGGGTATTGGCGTGCTGTTCGGTCTGTACGACTGGCGCTTCGAAGTTCTGGGACTGGTGGCGCATTCTTTGTTTTTGCAGGAACATTATGGCGTCGGTCCGCACACCATAAGCTTCCCGAGATTACAGCCCGCTCTCGGAGTACAATTGCCCGATCAATATTCGGTTAATGATTACGATTTTAAGCGGCTGGTGGCTATTTTGCGTCTTTCGGTGCCATACACCGGAATGATCTTAACCGCGCGTGAACGGGCTGAACTCCGCGAAGAAATTCTCGGTTTCGGCGTGTCGCAAATCGACGCCGGCAGCCGGATCGAGATCGGAGGTTACACCGAAATCGGTGACGCTCAGGTACAGGCAATCGAAAAAGAACAGTTCCGGTTAGGCGATCTCCGTTCGCTGGATGAAGTGATGCGTCAGTTATTGGAAGCCGGCTATCTGCCGAGTTTCTGTACTTCGTGTTACCGGACGGGTAGAACCGGCGAACATTTTATGGAATATGCTATTCCCGGATTCATCCAACGCTTTTGCGCGCCTAACGGCATTTTAACTCTGGCGGAATATTTGCATGACTACGCTTCGGAACATACCAAAAAAGCGGGCGAAAAACTTATTCGGGAAGAAATGAAAAAAATTGAAGACAAACGTATTTTAAATTTGTTAGAAGAGCGTTTACGGAAAATTAAGCGCGAGGGCAAACGCGATTTGTATTTTTAACCGAAAATCGGATAAACAACATGAGCAAATCATTTCGTGAAGAACGGGATTTTTTAGGCAGCAAACAAATTCCTTCGAACGCCCTGTACGGCATTCACACAGCCCGCGCCGCGGAAAATTTCCCTTTGAGCGGTCGCAAGGTTCATTCTTCTTTAATCAGAGCCTACGGCGCGGTAAAATGGGCTTGCGCCCGTACCAATTTTGAGCTGGGCTATTTGAAAGAAGAAATCTACCAGGCTCTGTCTGTTGCCTGTCAGGAAATGATCGAAGGCAAGTTGAACGAACACATTTTGATCGACGCCCTGCAGGGAGGCGCCGGAACTTCCACAAATATGAACGTGAACGAAGTGTTGTGTAACCGCGCTTTACAAATACTCGGCAAAAAGCCCGGAAGTTATCGGTACATTCATCCAATTGAACATGTGAACATGCACCAATCGACCAACGACACCTTTCCGACAGCTTTACGGGTAGCCGCCATCGGGATGCTGCGTTCTCTTGAAAAACAATTGATCGCTTTGTCGGAAACCTTGCAGGAATCGGAGCAAAAATTTGCTCACATTGTACGTATTGCGCGAACGGAGCTGCAGGACGCCGTTTTAATTACAATGGGAAGAACCTTTGGCGCCTTTGCCGAAGCCGTCAGCCGCGACCGTTGGCGAATTTACAAGAGCGAAGAACGTTTGCGGGTTGTCAATTTGGGCGGAACCGCTATCGGAACGGGAATTACCGCGCCCAGACGTTACATTTTTCGCGTGGTTGAAAACCTGAAGGCGATTACCGGTTTCGGGCTGGCGCGGGCTGAAAATTTGGCGGAAGCCACACAGAACGCCGATGTATTTGTGGAAGTAAGCGGTATTTTACAAGCCTGCGCGACCAACCTGTTCAAAATCAGCAACGATCTGCGATGGCTTTCGTCCGGTCCGCACAGCGGTTTGAACGAGCTGCAATTGCCAGCCCGTCAGGCGGGATCATCAATAATGCCCGGCAAAGTGAATCCGGTAATTCCCGAAGCCGTAATGCAGGTCAGCTTAACGGTAATGTCTGACCATGAGCGCTTGAGCAAGGCGGCGGCATTGGGAAACATGGAATTAAACGCATTTATGCCGCTGATTGCCGATGCGCTTTTGCAAAATCTGCAACTCCTGAAAAACGCGGCTTACATTTTGAATCATCATTGCCTGCAAGGCATTAAAGTGAACGAAAAGGTCTGTCAACGCAACGTGCAAAATTCGACGGCAACTTTAACGGCGCTGGCAGGAAAACTCGGTTATCAAAAAGCGCAGAAATTAGCCGGAGAAATGCAAAAAACCGGCAAATCAGTCCGGCAATTGATTATCGAACAAAAACTGATGGATGCCCAAACCTTTGATTCCCTTATTTCCGCGGAAGCGGTTAACCGGCTCGGGAATCCGGAGGAAGCATGAAAAAGACTCCGAAAGCAATGCGCGTGCATATCGGTCTGTTTGGTCGGCGCAATGCGGGCAAGTCTTCACTGATCAATTCCATTACCGGGCAAAAAATTTCCATCGTTTCCGAAATTCCCGGCACAACAACCGATCCCGTGG
>JAJRSN010000222.1 GCA_024278715.1 Calditrichota bacterium | reverse complement strand
GGATCGCTTTCGATTTTGGCTATTTCATCGCCCAAATCGGGAAGCAGGAACATATCGGGATCGTTGGGATTTAATTCTTCCCTGCCTTTTTCGGTCAAATCGATAATATGGTTTTTTTCGTCGATGATGTAGTACAAATCGCCGAAGTAAGTTTCGTCCGAAACTTTGTTTTGAGCCTTATCGCGCAGGTAATCATTTTCGATTTCCTGTACCAGGGTTTTAATCCCTTTTTCATGATACAATTTTAATAGTTTGCGGTTTTTTGGCGCTCCGCGCTCGGCAATGAGCAACTTCATGCCCGCTTCTTTGTGTTTTCCCTGATCGAGCAATTGTTCGGCTTCATAAATCAGGCGGTTAACCAATCGGTTCTGATTGGCGACGAGACGTTCCACATAGGGTTTTAAATCTTTGAATTTTTGGGAAGTACTGTCGCCGCTGACCGGTCCGCTGATAATCAAAGGAGTCCGCGCTTCGTCAATTAGAACGCTATCTACTTCGTCAACAATGGCGTAATGATGTCCCCTTATCTGAACGATATCTTCCGGCGACGAAGCCATATTATCGCGTAAGTAATCAAAACCGAACTCATTATTGGTTCCGTAAGTGATATCGCAATTATACGCCTCTCTGCGTTGCTGAGGGTCCATGTTGCTCAAAATCACGCCGACCGTCATTCCGAGAAATTTAAAAACTTCGCCCATCCATTCGGCGTCACGCTGGGCAAGGTAATCGTTAACGGTTACTAAATGCGCGCCTTTGCCCTCCAGAGCGTTTAAATACAACGGCATGGTGGCGACCAGCGTTTTTCCTTCACCGGTTGCCATCTCGGCGATTTTTCCCTGATGCAATACGACTCCGCCTATCAACTGAACGTCAAACGGCACCATATCCCAGGTGGTTTCGCGTCCCACGACCATCCATTTTTTTCCCAGCAACCGCTTGCACGCCTGTTTAACAACGGCAAATGCTTCCGGCAAAAGGTCGTCCACTGTTTCCCCTTCTTTCAGGCGCTGACGAAATTCATCGGTTTTGCCGCGTAATTCTTCATCCGTTAATTTTTCATATTCATCAAAATATTCATTAATTTGCGCCACATAGGGCCATATTTTTTTGACATCTCTCTCGTGCTTTGTACCGAAAATTTTTGTAATGAAATTTTGGATCATAGTTTTTAATACCCCTTTAATAGACGTTCTGCCAAAAACGTTGGTAATCCGTTTTTAATAATTTTTTGATATGTATTTTCTATATCATATTTCAAACGTACATAATTAATCTGTCCCGTATCAGGCTCAAAAATTACAAAACATAATCTGGGATCGCCGTCTCGCGGTTGACCGATACTCCCTACATTAACGATATATTTTTGATTTGGTTCAATTGAAATGTTGTCGCGTATGGCTGCTTTTTGGTTGAAAATCACCGGAACATGGGAATGCCCCACAAAGCAGATATTTTGTTTAAAACTCTGCATTTCCATTTGCGCGTCGTTCATGGATAAAATATAATACCAGTGTTCGGGATTGGTGGGAGAAGCATGGACCATGATCATTCTATCGGTCTGATACATAAACGGGAGTTCTTTCAAAAATTCGTAATTCTCCTGCGACAAGCGGTCCATCGTCCAGTAAGTCGCCCTTTTGGCATATTCGTTAAAGTATTCGATTCGCGCCAATCCAATAGCCGCGTAATCGTGATTGCCCATCAGAACCACCTTGCACTGCTGACGGACAATTTCCACACATTCGTTGGGATTGGGTCCGTAACCCACGATATCGCCCAGACAATAAATCTCATTAATTCTCTGCTTTTTGATATAATCAAGAGCTGTGGATAACGCTTCAAGGTTCCCGTGAATATCGGAAATAATTGCAATTGCCATAATTAATCATTCAACCTGACTTTTGTAATCAATCCTCTACCCGATTTCTTTATCTTTTTTTCCGCTTTAAGTTCTTTAAGCAGCGCATCCAGAATTCCGTTGATAAATTTACCGCTGTTGGAAGTGCTGTACTTTTTACCGATTTCGATCATCTCGTCAATCGTGACTTCCGGCGGGATGTCCTCAAAACACATAAATTCGACCAATGCCATCCTTAACAGAATCCGGTCCATGGTAGCGACGCGATTGAAGTCCCAGTTAATCAGTTTGGTCTTGATTCGTTCGTCCAATTCCTCATGCAATTCAAGACATTTTTCAATCATCCTTTTCACAAAAGGCGTAACCGTTTCGATATCGTCATCTTCCGACAGGATAAGATCCAGTTGTTGAGTATAGGGAATCGGATTATATTCCTGAGCGAACAAGACTTTTAAAACAATTTCTCGTTCTTTTCTTCTTGACATTTTCACTCGTATGTATAAAATCCTTTTTTGGTTTTTCTTCCTAAATGTCCCGCTGCTACCATTTTCTTTAACAACGGGCAGGGACGGTATTTGGGATCACCCAAGCCCTGGTAGAGAACTTCCAAAATATTAAGACAAACATCAAGCCCGATAAAATCCGCAAGAGTTAACGGACCCATCGGATGATTCATCCCCAACTTCATCACGGT
>JAJRSN010000221.1 GCA_024278715.1 Calditrichota bacterium | reverse complement strand
ATTAGACGTCAAAAAAATCCGATTCAAAGGATGATCTAGCAAATAAACCGAATGACTGGTTTGATCCAGCAAATTAAAATATTTTTCCAATCTGCCGCCGGGACGGATGTACAGAAAACAAATCTGTTTTGTCTGCGAAAAAATCAATTCATCCCGCTTTTTAATCAGATTTTGTGAAGGACGCAGGCTCGTTGTTTCCGGCGCGATCATCAACAGCTTTTTCTCATTCAGCAAATGCAGTTGTAATTGGTTTAGCCGAACTCCGTTGATCTCCCGCGCAAAATAGTGGATGATATTTGCCTTCTGCGCGGGTTTGATGTGTTTGTAGAGCGTCTTTTCCAGCGGAGATTGCCAGCCGCCGGCAATGCAAATCGGCAGATCGATAAGAATGTCGAAAAAATCAACGGCTGATCCGTAAATTTCGTGCGGAACTTCCCGCGAGGCAAAAAGCGCTATTTTCTTCTGACTCAGCAATTCAATATTGCCGCGTGAAGTAAAAACATGCGCCGAAGATGAGGACCTGAACATTATACGATCCTCCCGAAAAATGGTTTAGTCGGATTTTAGAATTTCTTTTGCTTTTAAATATTTTTTAAAACGTTTAAAATCGTTTTCGTCGATAACGTTTAAACGGTTTAGATTTAAATTATCCTGTAAATCCGCCAATTTAACCGTGCGCGCCAAAGGATTTTGTTTTACTCGTTTAATATAATCAAAATAGTCTTCATTTTCCCCCTTGGTCAGGCAGCCGACGGCTTCTACTATTTGAGCGTCGAATCCCGCCTTTTGCAGATATTCAACGGAAATATCAGAATCTTCCGCCACGTCGTGAAGTAAAGCCACAATCTGAGCGACAGGATCGTTAAGGCTGAGCATGACCCGGATAGGGTGAAAAACGTAAGGAAAACCGTTTTTGTCTTTTTGCCCGCAATGAGCTTTTAAGGCAATTGACAGGGCTTTTTCCAAATCCCGATTTTTCATGTAACGGCTGAACCTTTATTGAATATCAAATATTCTATTCCGGCGGTTTCCCGATTTTAGTCCGATAATTTGCCGGAAGGATCGATAATTTTTACCCGATATTTTTGCCCGAGTCTTTCTTCGATTTTTGTGCGATCGCCGACTAAAACTATCTGCATATTTTCGGGCTGCAAATATTTCTGAGCCGCTTCCAAAACCTCTTCTTTTGAAACCCGCGCAAGATTTTTCCTGAAGGTGCGGTAATAATCGTCCGGCAGGTTAAAAGTGATAATATTTGCCAGCGCGTCGCTGATTTGATCTATTGTCTCAAACGCCGTGGGAAAAACGCCGATCAAATATCCTCTTGCGTTTTCCAGCTCCTGAGCCGTAACGCCTTCCGAACGCATTCTTTCCGTCTCTTTAAAGATTTCTTCTATGGCGTTAAACACAAATTCGTTTTGAATGGCAGCGGAAACGGAGAGTATGCCGATTTCCGGTCGATAGATCAAATTGGAATGGATGCTGTACGTAAATCCGTGCTTTTCACGCAGATTCAGATTAAGCCGCGAAAGGAAATATCCGCCGAATATTTCGTTCATCAATTTGATCTTAAAGAAGTCCGGATGGTTACGCGGAGGGATGAATTGCCCGATCCGTACTTCGGTTTGGGCGGCATTTGGTTTGTGCACCAAAAGCACTTCGGGTTTTTGCCGGTTCTGGAAAGAATCCTCCGTTTTCGGCGCTGTGTTCTTTTTTCCCCAATCAGAGAAAAAACTATTTGTCACCTTCAGCGCCTCTTGCATGGTAATATTACCCGTAAAAATCAAAGTAGCGTT
Source organism: Calditrichota bacterium (assembly GCA_024278715.1). Classification (GTDB taxonomy): domain Bacteria; phylum Calditrichota; class Calditrichia; order Calditrichales; family Calditrichaceae; genus Caldithrix. Next base: position 3,415 of record JAJRSN010000221.1, on the reverse strand, counting down.
TCTGTTGTGAAAACGGTTTTTGTACAAAGCGATAATTTGCTCCGGCTGAATATTTTGTATCGTATTTTCAAGACCTTCGATGGGCAAACCGTAACGATGATTCGGAAACAGTTGCCGCAGCAAATGCTCATTGGCTAATCGTCCGGGCATGTCGAGAATTTGAAGACGATCGATTAAAGTTTCCTGCTTTATGCGTTGAAATTCGTTCTGCGGAAAGACGGAGGAGCGGATGAGTTCGCTAAACAACGCAAAGCCCGGTTCCAGATGCTGTTTTAAAATATTTAATTCAAAAAAGAAACCCGTCCAGCTTAAATGCGTATTGTACTGCGCGCCGATTCGTTCAAAGTTTTGGGCGATTTGTTCGTTGTTTAAGTCTTTTGTTCCTTCCAAAATGAGATACGAAAGTAAATTTGTCTGACCTTCGGCTCCCGGTTGATCGTCCATCGGTGAAATATCAATATGAAGTAAAATATTAATCAAAGGGAAATTGGTTTTCGGGGCTACGATAACGTTCAATCCATTTGAGAGCCGGTTTTTTTCAAACCCGGGGAAATTAAAGGGTCTTGGTTGAGCGGGTTTCGGAATTTGATTTCGGTCGATTTGTTCTGTCATAAATACCTCAATGTTTAACTCAGCGGTAAATAGGTGACCAACACGCGGTTTTCACGATTTAAATAATCCTGCGCCGTGTTCAAAAGCGTATTCGCGTCAACTTGCAAATAATAATCGATGTCTTTGTTGATGCGGTTGGTGTCCTGATAATATGTGTGGTACATATTCAAAAGATCGGCGCGTACCGAGACGGATTGTAATTCACGTATTTTATGGGCTATGATTTGATTTTTCACTCTTTCCAATTCCGGGTCGGGAACTTTTTCGTTTTGCAGGCGGCGGAGCTCTTCTTCTATTTGTGTTTGGACTTCTCCGATGTTTTTATCGGGGCGCGGCGTCGCCACAATAAAAAACAACGAAGTATCCGTCATGGGAAGAATAAACGTCTGAATATCCTGTACCATCTGTTTTTGATGTACCAATTTTCGGAACAAACGGGAGCTTTTACCGCCGTTTAAGATATTGCTCAAAATATCGCAACTGTAAATTTTGTCATCCGAAATTCCGGGAATATGATAGGCAAAATGCAGTCGCGGCAAATGCACGTGATCTTTAATCTCAATTGTCTTTTCTCCGCGGTTGTAGTCCGTAAAGCGGCGGTTTACCTGCGGAATATGATTGTAAGGCGGAATCGGGGCAAAATACTGTTCGATCAGTTTGCGGGCGGCTTCGGGTTCAAAATCGCCGCTTACTACCAAGCTGGCGTTGTTCGGCGAATAATAGGTTCTGAAAAATTGTTTGATGTCTTCTAAAGTGGCGTTTTCAAGGTCTTTCATGTAACCGATAACGGGCCAGTGGTAGGGGTAATTTTTGTCGAACGCAAGCTCCAGTGTTTTTTCCAGCCACAATCCGTAAGGTTGATTTTCATACCGCTGACGCCGTTCGTTTTTAACGACTTCCAACTGGGTCTGAAATTTTTGATCGTTCAGGGCGGGAAGCAAAAAACCCATGCGATCAGACTCCAGCCACAAACCCATTTCCAGATAGTGAGAAGGAAGGGTTTCGTAATAATTGGTTCGATCAAAAAAAGTGGAACCGTTTAACGTGCCGCCGATACTTTGGATAAGCTGAAAGTGCATCTCCGGAGGAACATGCTGGCTTCCCTGGAACATCATGTGTTCAAATAAATGGGCAAAACCCGTTTTTCCGGGTTGTTCGTTTCTGGAACCCACCCGATACCACAGGTTAATTGACACAATCGGCACCTGCTGGTCTCGATGTAAAATCACATGCAGACCGTTTTCCAAATCGTATTCTTCAAATCGAATATTCATAGTATAAATGCCGCTTTCTTCTGATAGTTGAAATTAAAATTCCGGTTAAATATTCTCGAATAAAGATTCAAACTTCGGGAGATCGGAAATCCCCTAATCGAAATTATTCGCTCAAATTAAAAGAAATAAGATAGTAAAGGAAAAAAACTAATTCCACAAAAAATAAAAGCGTTCTGAAATTTTCAGAACGCTTAGTTGAAGGAATAGGGAAGAAGGTCATTTAAAGCCATTTTTTGATTATATTTTCGAAAACTTCCTTGGGTCGAGAACCGACTATTTTCAGAACAATTTTGCCCTGACGATTAATTACGAAAGTGGTAGGGATGCTGCCGATGCCGCCGTATAATTCGGAAACCCTTTTTTTATCGTAAACAACCGGATAATTGATGCCGTATTCTTTGGCAAAAGGTTTAACTTTGGCAAAATCGCGCGGATCCAACGCCACGCCCAACACAGTAAAGCCGTCTTTCCCGTATTTATTAACCAACTCGACAAAATGGGGTATTTCTCTTCTGCACGGGGGACACCAGGTTGCCCAAAAGTTCAAAAAAACGAGTTTGCCTTTAAAATCACTCAGGCTTACATCTTTTCCTTCAAGGTCGGGTAAGGTGAATTGCGGAGCGTCCTGAAATTTGGTTCCTTGGTCAACCACGGCGCTTTTTTGAATATTAGCCGGAGCGGGCGAATTTACGGCAGGTTTGGTTCCTTTAAAGAAAAAAAACGCCGCGGCAACAATTAGAACTCCGACGATTCCGTAAATCAGATATTGCTTGTTATTTCCTGATTTTGACATAAAACATCCCTTCTTATTTTTTCATAGCCTTAAAATATTCAACGACAGTTTCGACAAATTGATTTTCGGGCAGTGCTCCTTCAATATTGTATTCTTCGCCTACCATTGTACGCGGCACTCCACGAACGTTGTAACGCATGGAGAGATGCGGAAATTCCGTTGCTTCCACCATGTCTGCCGTAACATAGGGATTTTCCATGGCTATTTTGTGCGCCAGGCGTACCGCGTTCGGGCAATACGGGCAGGTAGGCGTGACGAAAACTTGTAAACGCAGGGGGGCGTCGATTTGTTTCAAGAGTTCTCTAGATTTCTGACTCAGTCTGGAATCTCCTTTGGAAACATCGACAATATCTTCGATGAGCGAAGAGAATTCGTATCCCGAAGGAATTCCGTAATAGCGAATTCCATAGTCCTTTTCGCCTTCGATTAGGGTCGCCGGAATTTTGTCAATATTGTACTTTCCGGCGATCTCTTTATCGTTCACAAAATTATAGACATTGAGTTTGATTTTATCGCTTAGTTCGGAAAGTTCTTCCAAAATTTGCCGCGTCTCACGGCAATACTGACATTCGATTTCCTGAGTGAAATTAGTAATAATTACTTCGTTTTCCATTTTGGAAAATAAATCGCGAATATATTCTTTGTCTTTTTCCTGAAGAAATCCCATTTTTCGTCCTCCCCTCAGTTTAGACTGTTTATTGCCGTCGCGTAATAATCCAGTTTAGCGGTAATCGTT
>JAJRSN010000013.1 GCA_024278715.1 Calditrichota bacterium | reverse complement strand
TTAGTAACCTACGATTTGTTAGTTAAAAAATCAATTGAAATGCTCATTAACACTAAAATCCTTGCTATTTGGGCAGATTATGTGTTAAGGGTGTAAGGGTTAAGCGTGCTTCTCCAAACTACGAGTCACGTACTTGTCATTGGTTACTTGTTACTATATCACTTGTTGCTTTTATCTTTAATCTTGAAAGAACTTTAATCTAAATTTTACTTGTCACTCGTAACGCGTCACTTTTTACGCACGGCTTTCTGCATTCTGCTTTCTCTTTTTCCTTTTTCTTGCCGGTCATGCATTATGGGTTTTAACTAGTCAATTTTGCTTTGTTTTGCGTCAAAGATCCCCCCTTTTAATTTCCCCCCTTTTTCAAGGGGGGAACGCCGAAGACAAGGGGGGGGTACTCAAACTGCACAGTATCTGAATTTCAGAATATTACTTATTAACAAAGTTTTGTTTTGAATTTCTGTCATTCGATCATTCTAATTTGTTTCGGATTTCAATATTCGAATTTCGGATTTTTTATTTATGATTTTATTATTCCGGCAACCTTGTCACTTTTTGTTAAGCGTTAAGCGGCTTCTCCAATGTCTTGGCACGGCTTTCTGTTCTTTGCTTTCTGACACCCATTTTTTGCTCTAAATTGAACACCTAAACAACTAAACGCCTAAATTCGTCACTTGTTACTCGTTACTTATCACGCGTCACGTATCACAACCTTGTTACTTTTAGTTAATCGTTAAGCGTATAAGGGTTAAGCGGCTTCTCCAGTCACTTGTCACTTTGTCACTTTAATCTTGAAAGGACTTTAATCTTTAATCTTACTCATCACGATGAATTCTTGTTTTCCGCGGGAATGATATTCTGCTCCTTTAACCATTCCAGAGCTTTTTCCAAGAAAAAGTCGTCTCGGAACTCGATAAATTTTTTTAGCAAATCCGGAATTTCGCACAGGATTTGATGAAATTTATTGAATCCGCCTTCTCGTTGAATAGCGTTAACAAGTTTATTCTGAATCTGATCGCTGAGAACGGAAAGGTTGGTAAATCCGGACATCAAATCGAAAACAACGTTCTTAAAATTATCCGGAATATAAATCAGGTTGTTGTTCTTACCGAACAAAGATTCGGCTAAAGCTTTGGTGTTGAGTAATTCCGGCGGTGAAATCTGATGCAAAAGCGAACGAAGAATTTCCGTATCCGTGGGAACGTAAAGAATTTCTCCCGATTTTAAATTGAGGAAGCATTCCATTTTCAAATCTTCGCCACGGTGCAGCACAAATGCCAATTCATCCAGATTAATAGGAAGTTTTTTCATGCTATTATCTATTTGTAACGCTCCATATCCAAAACATTTTTTATGCCAAACACATAGCCTGAATTCAGACTTAGTCCCTTTAACGGGAGATTAAACGAAACTCTATTAAAAGCAGGATTAAACAAATCGGAAATTATTTGCTAAAAAATATAAAAAAAAATAAACTATAGTCAAATTTCATTGAAAGAAAATTTTGCAAAAACAACAGGCGATTTAAAATGATTATTTTTTTAACTTAATGTTCTAATGAGTAATTTTGATTAATTTAAAAAGGAGTTGGTTCTAATGATCAGGAAGTTATGTTTTATAGCCCTCGCGGCAATTGTTTTTTTACTGGCAGCCTGTCAACCGAAATTGCTAAGAAAGGCGCCGGTTTATGATTACGGCGGAATGACTAAAAAGGAAATTAAAATTCATAAAAAAGTTGAAAAATTTCTTCTTCTGTCCGCTCAAAAGGAAAAGCCGGTAAAAATTTTTCCGGGCACACGAATCGATAGCATCCGGCTGGATGAAAAAAATAAGCGGATTGGAGTATTTTTAAATAAACGTTTTTCTTTTGTGCCCTTTCGTGAAGAAACTGTGCGGCAAATTTATCAGACGCTAAAAAAAGAGCTGGGAAGGAAATACCGAAAATACGATCTTACTGTTTATAGCCTTGAGGTTCCGATCGAAGAACTTGTGCCTAACTATTTTCGCCCGGATGTCGAAAGATATGACGAATCCCGTTTGCCGAAAAAATACGAAAGACCGCCCGCAGTGGTCAGAGAGTTAAAGCCCTGGCAGGCGCCGCAAGGTCTTGAAAATCGAAATATTGTTGTCTGGAATTCTCACGGCTGGTATTACAACAGAAAAATCGGACGATGGGAATGGCAGCGACCGCGTCTTTTCCAGACCGTAGAAGACCTTTTGCCCACCTCTTTTGTATTGCCCTATCTCGTGCCCATGTTAGAGAACGCCGGGGCTCAGGTGTTTTTACCCAGGGAGCGGGATATTCAAATTCATGAAGTGATTGTCGATAATGATTCCACTCCTGAATCGGGCAGACATTATTCGGAAACAACTTTTGATAACCGCCATTTTTGGCAAACTGGAGACGAGCCCGGATTTGCCGTCGGAAATCCACCTTATTCCAAAGGTCAAAATCCCTTTCGACAGGGTACGTTTCGTTGGGTAAAATCCGATACCCTGTTAAGCGCCCGGGCTCAATGGGTTCCCGATATTCCGCATACCGGAAATTATGCCGTTTACGTTTCGTATCATTCGGACAGTAACGCCGTTTACGACGCGCAGTACACAGTATTTCATTCGGGAGGGCAGACCCGCTTTTTGGTAAATCAGCAAATCGGCGGCGGCACCTGGTTGTATCTTGGCACGTTTAAATTTAAAAAGGGCTTGCATCCCGATTCGGGCAGCGTGGTTTTAAGCAATAAAAGTTCGGAAGCGGAAAAAATAGTTTCAGCAGACGCGGTTCGCTTTGGCGGAGGAATGGGCAACGTGGCGAGAGATAACACCGTAAGCGGAAGACCGCGTTTCGAAGAAGGGGCGCGCTATTATTTGCAATATGCCGGTTTCCCGGATTCGCTTGTTTACAACTTGAACGGAGACACTAACGATTACCGCGATGATTATCAGAGTCGGGCGGAATTCGCCAATTATCTTTACGGAAAACCGTTTGGTCCCAACGGACATCGCGATGTAAAAGGACTCGGAATTCCGATTGATCTTTCGCTTGCCTTTCACACAGACGCCGGTTTTACCGGCGGAGACACGACTATCGGCACGCTGGCGATTTACAGTCTGGTGGGTGCGGATACGGAGCGCGTATTCCCGGACAGCGTTTCCCGTCTGGCTAACCGCGACTTTGCGGATATTTTACAAACCCAGATCGTCCGCGATATCAACGCCGAATTCGATTCCACCTGGCAGCGGCGCGCCTTAAGAGAAGCGCAGTACAGCGAGGCATTCCGACCGAATGTTCCCGCCGCCTTGCTGGAATTGCTTTCACATCAAAACTTTCGGGATATGCAGTTGGCTTTGGACCCCAGATTCCGTTTTACAGTTTCAAGATCAATTTACAAAGCCATGTTAAAATTCATTAATTCCGAATACAAAAAACCTTATCGCGTGCAGCCTCTTCCGGTAACGCATTTTCAGGCGACGTTCGACTCCCTGAATCGGGTGGTTTTAAAATGGCAGCCCCAGCCCGATCCGCTGGAACCGACCGCCGATCCGGACGCCTACATCGTTTACACGAGGATTGACAGCGGAGGATTTGACAACGGCTTTATTGTCTCCGAACCGCAGGCAATTATTGATTCGCTTGCGCCGGGCAAAATTTACAGCTTTAAAGTGTGCGCGTTAAACGCCGGCGGCAAAAGCTTCCCGTCGGAAATATTAGCGGTTTATCGTTCGGATAACCCTGAACCGCCGGTATTAATCGTTAACGGATTCGATCGCATAAGCGGTCCGACCTATTTTCGGGTGGACAGCGTAGGCGGGTTTTTATCCTGGGAAGATAACGGCGTCCCCGATCGTTTTGATTTGAATTTTACGGGAATGCAATACGATCTGAAATTGAATTCCCCTTTCAGATCAAACGACGCGCCCGGATTCGGGGCAAGCTTTGCCGATTTCGAAACCAAAATCACCCCGGGAAATACCTTCGATTTTGTTTACGAACACGGGAAATCGGTTAAAGCGGCTGGCTTTTCTTTTGTCTCCTCTAGCGACGAAGCCGTAATGGACAAAAAAATCGATCTAAAAAATTACCGGATTATGGATTTGATTTTAGGTGAAGAAAAACGCACTCCGTTGCCCTTTACCAGCTCGAAACAACCCAACGACAGCGCCTTTGCGGCGTTTCCGGTCCGGTTACAAAGGGCAATCCGTTCGTTCCTGATTGACGGAAAAGCTTTGTTTGTTTCCGGAGCCTACGTCGGAACCGATCTGTTTGCCGGACGCGATTCCAAACACCCCGACGTGGTGTTCGGGAAAAAATGGCTGCGCATTGAATGGGTGAATAATCATGCCTCCCGAACGGGAACGGTTCAAAAAGCGTTCCGCGACAGCACGTTCGATTTACCCGACTTTAAATTTAACACAACTTATCATCCCAAAATTTACACGGTAGAAGCGCCCGACGCCATCAATCCCATGAGCGACTCATGGACATGGCTTCGTTATTCCGAAAACCGGTTTAGCGCGGCGGTGGCGTTTAAAGGCGTGTTTAAGTGTGTGGTAATGGGATTTCCCTTTGAGACCATTTTAAAGCGGTCGGTTCGGGATAAAATGATGCGGCAGATTCTGGAATTTTTTAGCAAAGACCGGAACTATTAATGAAAAGTGACGAGTGACAAGTAAAATTTAAGATTAAAGTTCTTTCAAGATTAAAGATAAAAGCGACAAGTGATATAGTAACGAGTAACGAGTGACAAGTGACGAGTTGCAAGGTACAGGTTGCAGGT
>JAJRSN010000220.1 GCA_024278715.1 Calditrichota bacterium | reverse complement strand
ATCGCTCATAAAGGTGATAATCATTTTTAAACCCTTTGATCAGGTTTGACAAACAGGACAAAAATGGGTGCCGCGTCCGGCTGCGCGGATTTTTTTAATCGCCGTTCCGCAGTTAAAGCAGGGTTCTCCGGCGCGTCGGTAAACCTTAAAATAGAGTTGATTTTTGCCCGGATTTCCGTAAGCGTCGCGATAGTCGGAAATGGTACTGCCCATGTTTTCCACCGCCTGCTTTAAAATAAACTGAACGGCGTCCCACAATTCCTTTGCTTTTACAAGATCGATGGTATTACATTTGCGCTCGGGATGGATTCCGGCTCTGAATAAACTTTCGTCCGCGTAAATATTGCCCAGACCGGCAATCCAACGCTGGGACAATAAAAAGGCTTTAACGCCGATTTTGCGATTCTTTAACATCTCGTAAAAGCGCTCGGCTGTTAACCGCGGATCAAGCGCGTCATCGCCGACATTTTGCAACACCCGCTTCGGATCATCCACATGATAAAATCTGCCGAACTTTCGCGTATCGTTAAAAAGCAACTTTGAACCGTCGGTAAAATTAACAATCAGCCGCAGATGATTTAAGCCCTGTTCCTTTACCTGTAAGGCGCCGTTACCCGGATCAAAATGAAGTCTGCCCGTCATTCGCAGATGGATGATCAAAAAAGACCGGCTCAGGCGCAAAATAATGTACTTGCCAATCCGCTCAACAGCCTCGATTCTCTGTCCCCGCAATAAACGTTCGCTTCGATTAACCAGAGTCTTAAACCACACGGGCGTAACGGAATCGATTTCTTTGCCCACAATCATGGGTTTTAATTCACGGATCACTGTTTCAACTTCGGGAAGTTCCGGCATTTTGACGGTTGTCTTTCGTTTGTTTACCGCATTTAAACCATTAAATTTAAGCAGGATTGGGATTTAATCCAAAAATTGAAGATTAAAGTCCTTAAAAGATTAAAGTCCTTAAAAGATTAAAGTCCTTAAAAGATTAAAGTTCTTTCAAGATTAAAGCGACCAATGAAATAGTGACGAGTAACGAGTGACAAGTTCGTGACGCGTGATGAGTGACCAGCAACCAGAGAACCCGCTTATACGCTTAACCCTTAACGCTTAACGAGAAGTAAGATTAAAGTTCTTTCAAGATTAAAGTCCTTACAAGATTAAAGTCTTTACAAGATAAAAGCGACTACTGAAACAGTGACAAGTTTCAAAGTAAAATTGGACACCAAACGAAAATGAAGAAGAACGCTTAACGATTAACGAAAAGTTACAAAGTTACAGAGTGACAAAGTGATCTTTGATGTTAAACGAAGATGAAGAAGCCGCTTAACGCTTAACGAATTGTCAGTTTTGCTTTTTGGTTCAACAAACCGCTTACCGTATAAAACGTGTAACCGCGTTGACGCAGGGAATCGATTAAAGCGGGTAAAATCAAATAAGGAAAATCATTTTTGCGGTCGGTGCCAAGATGCATCAGAATGATTTTGCCCCGTAAACCCGATTTTGCTTCCAGATTTAAAAAATGCTTCAAAATTTCTTCGCTCGAACGGTAAAGAGCCGCCGTGCTGTCCTCCACCCAGTCCAGAGCGTCGCAATGTTTAGACCAGCCCACGTGCTTGTAACCGGCTTCCGCAGCCCAGATTAAAATCTGTTTGTTGTATTCGCCGAACGGCGCCCGCCAGTAAGGCGCCAAATGTTTTTTCGTGATTTTGTTAAAAAGGCTGTCCGCGCGGAGTAATTGTCTGTAAACGAAGGCTCGATCCACATTCCGTCTGCTTTCCTGAATGTGGTTTTCGGTGTATGTTGTAAGATGGGGATGGTTAAAGGTGTGATTTCCCACTTCATGTCCGTCCGAAACAATTTGCCGCACGGTTTCCGGGTAGCGCTTTAAAAAAGTTCCGGTAATGAACATGGTACAGCGCAAGCCTTTTTCGCGCAGAATATTCAAAAGCTCCGCACTTCCGCGATTAGTGGAACCGGCATCGAACGTCAGCGCTATTTTTTTGGACGAAACGGGAACGGCGGATACGGGACGCGATAAAAATTCAAGCCGGGCGGAATACCAGTTGACCCTGAACGAATCGACCAAAACCGTTTTGCCGTCGGCTCGATGCGCCCAGACAGCAAAACGATTTAATCCGAAATGCAGCGGCAGATCGCCGAAATAAGAAGTTCCCTTTCCGACGGAACGCATGGAGATCATTTTCGCGTCGCGCCATAAAGAAACCGCCAAACCGGGACTTCCCTTAATTTTAAATTGTAATTCTCCCTGCGCTTTAATCATGCTGGTGTCTATCCGGAACCATGTACTATCTTTCGGAGCAATCTGTTTTTGAACTTCGGGTTTTGCGGAAATTTTGTTTAGTTTCCAATTGAAATATGCCAGCAAACTGAGGTTGGAAATCAGAATGAAAATCAAAAGAAGATAGACCGGCAGATTTTTGACGGTTTTGATCCGCGAATAGAAGTTTCCGGCTTTCCACAAATAGTAACATTTACGACTGCAAAATAAATGGTGTCCCAGACGCAACTGACATTCCGTACAGATGGGTTCTTTACAATAATAACAGCGGCGCGCGGTTAACCGATCGGGATGATTCTTGCAGGCTCTTTTTATTTTTGACATAACAGCCCCGAAAATAGATGACTCTCCGCTGCGGAGAGCCGTTAGAAATCAATAAAAATTTTTCCGGTATTCCGAAACTTAGCGATTGACGTACTGGGCTTCGTAAAAACGACGATATTCTTCGTGCTTTTCTTTGATCTTCCGCCACCACGTTTCGTTCTCGACATACCAGTCGATGGTTTGCTTTAAACCCTCTTCCAGGCTCCATTTCGGCTCCCAGCCCAAGGCGCGGATTTTAGTGGTATCCACCGAGTAACGCCGATCGTGCCCGGGACGATCTTTGACGTATTTTATCAATGATTTGGGTTTGTTTAAATATTCCAGAATAAAATTGGTAATAAAGATATTTTCGCGCTCGTTTCCGGCGCCGATATTGTAAATTTCTCCGAATTCTCCTTTGTGGAGAACAAAGTCGATGGCGGAGCAATTGTCTTCCACAAAAATCCAGTCGCGCACATTTTTGCCGTCGCCGTAAAGGGGTAAAGGCGCGTCATCGATGGCGTTGGTAACAAACAGGGGAATCAATTTTTCGGGATATTGATAGGGACCGTAATTATTCGAGCTGCGGGTAATTAAAACAGGCAAACCGTAGGTTTTAAAATAGGAGCGAACCAATAGGTCTCCGCCAGCCTTGCTCGCGGAATAGGGACTGTTGGGCAGCAGGGGATCGGTTTCTTTGAACGAACCGTTTTCGATGGAGCCGTAAACTTCATCGGTGGAAATGTGCAAAAAGCGTTCGATATTGTGTTTTTTGGCGGCTTCCAATAAAACAAACGTTCCGCGGATGTCTGTTTCAATGAATTTTCCCGCTTCGTGAATGGAACGATCCACATGAGTCTCGGCGGCGAAATTGACCACTGCATCCACATTGCTCATCAGGTTATCAACCACCTTTTCGTCTCCGATGTCGCCGTGGTAAAACAAATAACGGGGATGTTTTTCAAGATCGATCAGGTTTTCACGATTTCCGGCATAGGTAAGAGCGTCCAGCACAATGATGCGATAATCGGGATATTTGTCAATCATATAACGCACAAAATTAGAGCCGATGAATCCGGCGCCGCCGGTGACAAGAATGGTTTGCATCACTTTTCCTCCTTTACGTTCGGTGCGAAACGATTAATGATCGCCGCCCTTAATAAAATTTTTCAATATTCTGTTTTTCCGTTCCTTTGCAGACCAACGGCTATAAAATAAAAAATAAGACGGTATGTTAAAAATTTTTATGGATGGGACGCGAATTTTTCTCTTTTCGTTAAGCGTGTAAGGTTAAGCGGCTTTTCCGGTAATGCGTAATGCGTAATGCGTAATGCGTAATGCGTAATGCGTAATGCGTAATGCGTAATGCGTAATGCGTAATGCGTAATGCGTAATGCGTAATGCGTATAAATGATTATCGACATTTAATCAAATGTCATTAAAAAGAAGCTAAAATTCTAACTTTTAGATTTAATTTCAGATTTACGATTTTCCTCCTCCGTCAACCTTGTTAATTTGTAATTCGTTTGCCGGAGTTGTAAAAAATAACCACAGAGTTCACAAAGGAGCCACAAAGCACACAAAGGAAAATTACTTCTATTTTTAGTTATGCCTCAAGAAAAATGGAATTTTGTTACTCATCACCCGTCACGAACTTGTCACTCGTCACTTTGTAACTTTGTAAATTTTCGTTAATCGTTAAGCGTTAATGGTATAAGCGTTAAGCGTGCCTCTACGAATCACACCTACTTGTTACTTGTCACTTGTCACTCGTCACTCGTTACTCGTCACCTTGTCACCTTGTCACTTTGTCACTCTGTCACTCTGTAACTTGTAACTTGTTACTCATCACCCGTCACAAACTTGTCACTCGTTACTTGTAACTATGTCATTTGTCGCTTTTATCTTGTAAGAACTTTAATCTTGTAAGAACTTTAATCTTTTGTATTT
>JAJRSN010000219.1 GCA_024278715.1 Calditrichota bacterium | reverse complement strand
TTTTCTCAAATTTTTGCTTAAATTTCTTCATAAACACCTCCAGGGAAGTGATATGTGAATTGTTTATTGGTAATTTAATACCAAAATCATCTTCCCTGGAATTTTTTTTGGTTGCGGCTATGCTGCCTTAGAGGTTTAGTTGTTTAGTTGTTTAGAAAAATTCCGTAGGAATTGAATGATAGTAGCCCAGTAATTTATTGCTGGGAATAAGTGACCTCCCCCTTTTCTCTGCCCTTCAGGGCTTGACAACGTGATGCTTGATGAGTTGCAGGTTACAATTAACGAGTTACAAAGTTAGGATTGTCGGAGGATGGAAGGAAGAGGTTTAGAAGTTTAGTTGTTTAGAAAAATTCCGGAGGAATTGAATGATAGTAGCCCAGTAATTTATTGCTGGGAAAATGTGACACCTCTTTTTTTCTGCCCTTCAGGGCTTGACAACGTGACGAGTAACCAGAAACCAGTGACCTCCAACCAGTAACAAGTCACCGGAGAAGCCGCTTAACCCTTATACGCTTAACGAATAACGCAGAGCGACAAAGCAGACTGAAGAGGAAAATCATAAATCATAAATCATAAATCCAAAGCGTCCTCAGAGGCTTCCGATAATATCGCAAACCTTATCCGCTCCGTTTTCACGACTTTCGTCAACTTCTGAAAAAGAAAATTTAAATAACCCGGAAATTTGTTTAATCCACCCTCCCTCGACAAAACACTGCGGATCGATCATCCGGCAGTGAAAATTGTTTTTGACAAATTGTTCGATAGAAGGCGACTCCGGAAAAGAAAGTCGCCGAACCAGAACCACCGGCTTCGAAAGTCGGTAGGCTTCGGCAATGGTGTTGTAACCCGATTTACACACAACGACGTCGGAAGAAAGAACCAGATCGGGATGATAAAATTTTGAATGATGAGGCAATACAATGAGATTATCTTCAAAACGATATTCGTTCACGTCATGGGGAACAATAAAATAAACGCTATTCAATTTTTTTAATCGATCCGGAAAGTTGTGACGCACCGGAATTCCGCCGGTGGAGATTAAAACCGCAGGAGCATTCATCGGAATATTAAGTAATTTGCGTATCTGAGAGCGTGTGTGTTTTGGCTCGCGGCTGATCGGAGGTACCCGGAAAGCGCCGGTTTTACGCTTTGTTAACGGAACAGCCTGGATGTGACAATCCGCTTTTCGATAGATATCTTTAAGATAAGCGGCAAAAAACTCGAACTGCGGATGCGATCGGGAATAGAAATCATAAATCCAGTCCCAGGTAAAATTTTCTATCAGAACGGCGGGGATATCCGCTTTTTTAGCTGCAAGAATTCCGGCTGCTGAAATATCGCACACCACCAAGCGGCACGCCTTTCTCGCCAATAGATCAGCCACCGGATCAATCAGATAATCGTTAAAAGGCAAATGATCCTTAAGAGCGGAAAGAGTCGCTTCAATATCTTCTTCAAAAGGAGACCTTTGAATCATTCCCACATCGGTAAAAGCGGAAATGTACGTGAACGACGATTCAGGCAGAGAATCGCGAAAGAACCATTCCGGCGCCCGGGTGAAAATCAAAAAATGAACGTCCGGTATTTGCCGGCAGAGTTTTTCCATTACCGCGCAGGATCGCGCGGCATGACCATAACCGTGCGAGCTGATCACAAAACCGATATTCAACTTTACTCCTTTTTCTTTTTAAAATAAGCTTCCGCAAAGTTATTCCGAAAAGCGAAGCGGCGAGAGATCGGACTAACAATGTAGTGCCCTTTGCCGCGCCCGGGCTTAAAATTTAAGCCGCCTTTCCCGGCTGCCGGATTTTAACGAATTCCGCAAGAAGTAAAAAATAAAGACTGATCGCATGCGGCGCAAAATAAAGAAGATATTCGTTTCCGAAATTTGGCGCACATAAGCGCAATAAAAATATTTTACGAATAACGGAAAATACGGTCGGACTTTTTACGGTTGCTTAAAAATTAATCGAGATCTGCGGAAAAACATGCAATGAATTCGTTTTAAACTTATTTTAATAAAAAGTAAAATTTTATTGCTTTAAATTTTTATGGACAGAGGAGATTAAACAATGCAGGTTGAACTTTTTTCTTACGGAGGCGCCGAAGAGGTAACCGGCTCCAAACATTTTTTGAAAGTGCACGATCAGCAGATCATGATTGACTGCGGGGCGTTTCAGGGAAGACGCCGGGACGCAGAAGAAAAAAATCGAACCTGGCCGTTCGACGCGCGACAAATCACATCGACTATTCTTACCCACGCCCATTTCGATCACAGCGGAATGATCCCTTTGCTTCCCAAAAAGGGCTTCGACGGAAATATTTACACAACGCCCGCTTCCCGCGATCTGGCAAGTTTAATAATGATGGATTCCGCTCATATTCAAGCCAAAGATATTGAATATTTAAAAAAGAAGGCGGTTAAACGGGGAGAAGAGTTTGAAAAAGAACCACTTTACACCGAAAACGACGTAATAGCCGCTTTGGACTATTTTATTACCGTTTCTTATCATCGACAGTTTTTCGTGGGCGACGGTATTAAGGCGACATTTTATGACGCGGGACATATTCTGGGCTCGGCGATTACCGTTGTGGAGATTAACCGCAACGGTCATGAAATGCGCATCGGATTTTCCGGCGATCTCGGACGAAAGAATCTCCCTATCCTTCGCGACCCTGAGGTTATCCCCCCGGTTGATTATCTGGTAATGGAGAGCACTTACGGTCATCGTCTTCATGATCCTATCGATGCGGTGCTGGACAAACTGGCTGACGTCGTAAACCGGACGGTTCAGCGCGGCGGAAAGATAATTATTCCGGCGTTTGCCGTTGAGCGCACTCAGGAACTGGTTTACTTTTTGCATTTGCTAAACGACAAAAATCGTATTCCCCAAATTCCCGTTTATGTCGATAGCCCCATGGCGGTGAATGCCACTTCCATTTTCAGGGTTCACCAGGAATGCTATGATCAGGAAACCCGGAACGCGTTCCTTAATCATCACAAAAATCCTTTTGGCTTTAACGAACTCCGTTATGTTACCAATGTGGAAGAAAGCAAACGTTTGAATGGTTTAAAAGAACCCGCGATAATCATTTCTTCCAGCGGCATGTGCGAAGCCGGCAGAATTCTGCACCATTTGGCTAACAATATTGAAAATCCTAAAAATACGATTATGATTGTCGGGTTTATGGCAGAGCATACTCTTGGGCGGAGAATAAAAGAAGAACAGAAAGAGGTTCGAATTTTAGGCGACTATTACAAGCTGCGAGCCGAGGTGGTTACCATGAACGCATTTAGCGCTCATGCCGATTATCAGGAGATTCTGGATTACATCTCACAATTGGATTACGACAGGTTAAAAGGCATTTTTCTGGTTCACGGCGAACCGGACGCCCAGGCTAATTTAAAGAAACTGCTGGAAGAAAAAAATTACAAAACAACCATTGTAAAGTACGGAGAGCGCTACCAATTGCAGGTCTGATATCTAAAGAAAATTTTCACCGTTCTCCTGAAGGCAAGGTCACCTTAATTTTTTGATCGGACTTTTAGAAAAAGTTTAAAATGGCAAAACGGAAAAAGAGATTCCCGCTGAATAGCGCATGCTCGAATCGGTACGGGAATCTCCGTTTTTCCCAAATGAATACCGGATGCTTTTAATCGAAAAGCTCCAGAATGTCTTCTTTTGTAAGCGCCTTGAAAAATCCTTCTTCGGTAGAGATAAGGGTTTTTACCAGGTCCTTTTTCTTTTCCTGTAATTGCAATATTTTTTCTTCCACGCTGTCTTTGCAAATGAGCTTGTAAGCAAACACCTTTTTAGTCTGTCCGATGCGATAAGCGCGGTCGGTTGCCTGCATTTCGACAGCCGGATTCCACCACGGATCATAGTGAATAACGTAGTCGGCGGCAGTCAGGTTAAGACCCGTGCCGCCCGCTTTTAAACTAATCAAAAAGATACGTATCGTTTCGTCATTCTGAAACTGATCCACAGCCAAACCGCGATCCTTGGTTGACCCGTCGAGATAGGAGTAGCTAATTCCGTTCTCATCCAGATGACGGCGAATTATATGAAGCATCTTAACAAATTGACTAAAGATAAGAACCTTATGCCCTTCGGAGATAATTTCCTCGATCATCTCCATCAGCGCCTCGAATTTACCGGCGTCATTAATGTATTTTGGATCCACCAGTTCCGGATGACAGGCAATCTGCCGCAAGCGGGTTAATCCTTCGAGCACCTTGAATTTGGTTTTGTTCAGACCTTTGCTTTCGATTTCCTGCAAAATGCTGTCCCGATACGCGAGACGCCATTTGTCATAAAGTTTTTGTTGAGAGTCGGTCATGGGCGAGTACACAACGTTCTCAACTTTCGGCGGCAATTCCTTAGCAACGTCTTCTTTGGTGCGGCGCAGAATGAACGGAAAGATGAGACGCCTCAGCGAATCCGCCACCTGAACGTTTTGTTCCTTTTCGATAGGACGCATAAAATTTTCTTTAAAAAAGTTCTGGTCGCCCAACAATCCGGGATTGACAAAGGCGAACTGAGACCACAGGTCCATGGTATTGTTTTCGACCGGAGTGCCGGTTAGCGCCAGACGATTACGGGTATTCAATAATCGTACAGCTTTGGAAGTTTCCGACTGCGGGTTTTTGATATTTTGCGATTCGTCAAGTATTACGTAGTTAAACTCCAATTCTTTCAGAAAGGCAATGTCTCTTCTTACATGACCGTAGGTTGTAAGGATTAACGGGTATTTGCGTAATCGACGAATATCTTTTGTTCGCCGCGTACCGTAATGGACCAAAAATCTGATATTGGGAGTAAACCGCTCAATTTCGCGAATCCAGTTAAAAACGATCGATGTGGGCGCCACGATCAAATTGGTTTTTTTAGGATGCTGATTAATCTCGTTAAGTAAAAGGCACAAAGCCTGCACCGTTTTTCCGAGCCCCATATCGTCCGCCAGAATTCCGCCGAAAGAAAATTCCTGCAAAAAATTCATCCAGTCGTATCCGGCTTTTTGATAGTCGCGCAATACGCCTTTAAAGTTTTCGGGCAGGGGATAATTTTTTATTTTATCGAATTGCCCCAGACGTTTAATTTTTTCTTCGCTCAAAACATCCAGTTGCTTCGAATCGGCTTCAGCCAGCAGGCGATCAACAAATGTGAGATGATGATTGGCAAAGCGCAGCGAGTCTCCCACCATTTGACCGAAATTGAGCATGTAGTTCAATTTTTCGATCAGTTTCTGAGGTAATTTGGCGATGCTGCCGTCGCGTAATTTAACGAATTTTTTCTGGGAACGGAGCGCTTTTTTGAGCTCATCCAGAGAAACATCGATGCCGTTAAAGGACAATGTAAGCTCAATATCAAACCAGTCGGTCTCGGAAGAGATGTTCACGCCAAAGCTGGCGTTGGCGCGCTTAACGCGGAAACGGACTAATTTTTCTTCTCCCATTACTTCAAAACCGTCTTCCGCCAGCCCCGGAAGTCCGTCAAAAAGCCATTCCAACGCATCCTCCAACGGAGCGTAAAACAGACCCGGCGTATCTTCGATGATGTTTGTGCTTATAACTTTTTCGCGAATCCGGGCTTCCGCTTCCCTGTCGCGCCGCACCCTGATAATCTTTTTTGTCTTCATATTGTAATGCAAATAGTGATCGTTAGGATGGCTGTACGATATTTCGATATCGCCGTAAAAGACGGAAAGCGAAACGATTAACTGGTCGTCCATTTCCTCCAAATAAAGACGCTTGCCCGTTATGGTGTCCATTTCCGTAACTTCAATACCCGGAGGAAATTCAACGAAAGGAAAAATCGGCAATTTTGCAAGATACTCCGATATAAAGCTCTGGTATTCGTCTTTGCTTACCTTAATCTCCGCATTTTCATCAATAAAAGACTTAATATAGGCATAGCTGAACGGGAATTCGCAAGAGTGCAGTTTGTTGTTCATGAAAAACCATATCGGATTCACGGTTAGTATTTTGGCGTCTTTGTTTATTGGTATTTCAACGTCATCTCTCACAAAATAGGGTCGAAACTGGTAATTGTCGTTTTCATCTATTGTCAGTTTAAAAACAAGGCGCCACGGCTTTCTTCCGAAGCGGATACGCGTTCCGATGGATCCGTCTTCGTTTTTGATGTGCATTTCGCTGTTTCTCAGCAGATAAAAAAGCTGCCCGGCATCCAAACCGAAATCGAGATAACTTGTTTCCAGACGCCCGCGATAGTAAACGGACGGCTGCTGCGTTTGCAAACGTTCGAGATATGAAATGGCAATCAAGTCGCCGGAGGTGCGAAAAACATTCTGCCCGGAAAGCTCGCTGAACGACGGCTCCTGAATCCGTCCGTAAGTGCCGTCTTTTTTCATGTAAACCTTTACGGGTTTAATATTCCAGTAATTTTCGGCAATGTGGATGATGTAAATGAGCTTCCAGCGTACTTCCTGAGAAAATTCATTATCAACCTTTTGAATTGTAATCAGCTTTTCAAAATATTCGCGCCAGTTATCGGCGGTTTTCTCGGTTTTTACTTCGCTTGTGCTTTGTTCGTCAATAATTTTGAGCGCAACAGCCACAACGTGCTTACAGGTGTAATTGTAAGGACAGGTGCAGGTTGACTCAAAAGATTGATCGTTAACGGTTAAGCGGACTATATAAGGATAGGTTCCCTGAACCGTGGCAAGAACAGAAATATTATCCCATTGTTTTATTTTGACTCTGCCTTCTTTGAAATATTCTAATCCCTGTTTAAAGATGATGTCAGGTACACGATCCTTTAAATCCTTAATACTTATCTTCAATTTCCGACCTCACGCTTTGTTCGATTTTCGCTTATTAAAAAAAATTTTAAAATTATACAAAACTATCTATTAATATACTAATAATATTTTTTTATTTCAAAATGAATTTTAAATTTTCGTATATTTATTTTTCGTTCGATAAAATGGGAATAACTTTATGAATAATAATATATTAAAAAACTTTGCCGTCGGATTTTTGCCGATTTTTGTGTTTATTATTGTCGATTCTTTTTACGGGATTACCGCGGGATTGATCACAGCAATCGTGAGCGGAGTCGCATATTTCATCTACTATTATGTGCGGTTCAGGCAGGTGGAAAAGATGATTCTTCTGGATACGGCGTTAATTGTGATTACCGGAGGCGTTTCCATTATTCTTAAAAATGCAATATTTTTTAAACTCAAACCCGCTATTATCGAAGCCATGATGATTGTGCTTGTGGGCGTTCATGCCTTTTCGAACAAACCGGTGCTGCTCAACATGAGTAAACGCTACATGGCGGACATTCCGATCAACGAACAACAAATTACATTGATGAAACAATTAAGCCGTTTGTTATTCATCGTGCTTTTTATTCACACGGTCTTGATTGTTTATTCGGCATTTTATTGGTCAGAAGAAGCCTGGGCATTTGTTTCGGGCGGTCTTTTTTACATTTTGATGGGCATAATTCTGGTCGGACAATTTGTGTATTTAAAGTTCATCAAACGTCCTTTGCCCGGCATCGGCGCCGCGGCTGAAAGCGAAGAAGAGTTTGACGTGGTTGACGAAGAGGGAAAAATACTGGGCGTCGCTTCCCGCAGCGCCGTTCACGGAAATCCCAATCTGATACATCCCACGGTTCATTTACATGTTCTGAACAAAAAAGGTCAGCTTTACCTGCAAAAACGTTCGGCAAATAAAGACCTTTATCCGGGAAAATGGGACACAGCCGTGGGGGGACATGTGCAAAAGGGCGAGTTAATCGAAGAGGCGCTTAAACGGGAGGCAATGGAAGAGCTCGGAATAGACTCCAAGAATGCGCGTCCTTTGTTCCGTTACGTTATGCGGAATCCTTAC
This sequence comes from Calditrichota bacterium, assembly GCA_024278715.1. Lineage (GTDB taxonomy): Bacteria > Calditrichota > Calditrichia > Calditrichales > Calditrichaceae > Caldithrix. The sequence goes on along the minus strand of JAJRSN010000219.1, from coordinate 7,844 downwards.
GAAAGCGAGTTGGTTCATGTTTTCAGGATGGTTTATGACGGACCGTTTAAAATCAACAGGGATGAAATTGAGATCGGCAGATTCTGGTCGATGTTTGAGATCAGGAGAATGATGGGGCAAGGGATATTCACGCCAAATTTTGAGCAGGAATTTCAAATTTTGGAAAAGCATAAGTTGTTGTGAGTTCTGAGAAAAATAAAAAAGATTAAAGTTCTTTCAAGATTAAAGATTAAAGTTCTTTCAAGATTAAAGATTAAAGTTCTTTCAAGATTAAAGCGACAAGTGATATAGTAACGAGTGACAAGTGACGAGTTTCAAGTTGCAGGTTGCAGGTTGCAGGTTGCAGGTTCCAAGTTGCAGGTAAACGTCAATCTTTGATGTTTAACAATCCAACCAATCCGAAATTCGAATATCGAAGTCCTAAACAAATTCGAATGATCTAATGACAGAAATTCAAAACATAGAATAGTTGCCGCATGGTAAGATTGGGTTTAAGTGGTTTTGTAATTGGAATTTTGAAAGCCTGTCCCGTGCAGACGGGATTTGAAAATTGTTTCGACTTTCGTGCTTCGGATTTCGAAATTAAAAAATTTAACAAGTAACCGGTTACAAGGACGTGATTTGTAGCTTGGAGAAACCGCTTAACGCTTATACCCTTAACGAATAACGAATAGTAGTCAAACCCAGCCGCGGAGCTTACACGCTTCCGCCACCCGTGCAACGCCTACCACCATGGCGCCGAGTCTGGGATGAATCTTTTTATCGCGAATGGCGTCATAAACCGCTTTGGTCGCCGTGGAAATTTTTTTATCTAATTTTTGGTGGACAGTCGCCTCATCCCAGAAATCGCCGCCGCTGTCCTGCAACATTTCAAAGTAAGAAACCGTTACTCCTCCGGCGCTGGCGAGAATATCGGGAATAACGAATATCCCGTTTTTGTGTAAAATCAAATCCGCGTCGGGAGTCGTGGGTCCGTTGGCTAATTCGCAGATGATTTTGGCTTTAATATCAGGAGCGTTATGCGCGGAAATGGCGTTTTCCAGAGCCGCGGGATAGAGCACATCGACATTTAATTCGAGGACCGAATCTCTTGGAATTTGTTTGGCGCCCGGAAAATTAAGCACTGTGCCTGTTTTAAGTTTGTGAATGACCAGTTCTTCGGGATCGAGTCCGTGGGCATTGTAGATGCCGCCGCGCGAGTCGCATACGGCGATTAATTTGCCGCCTTTCAGAATTTCCTGATGCAGAAGCGCCGCCCTTTGTCCGGCGTTGCCGAATCCCTGAATAGCGTACGTGCCGGTCGGATCGATGCCAAGATATTTGCATGCTTCCCGAACGGCAATCACTCCGCCGCGCGAAGTGGCGTCCCGCCGTCCTTCCGTGCCGCCGATGGGAATGGGTTTATCCGTAAAAACGCCCGGTTGATGGCGGCGCACAATTGTTTCGTATTCATCCATCATCCATGCCATGGTTTGCGGATTGGTGTAAACGTCGGGCGCCGGAACATCCTTATCCGCGCCCAGAATATCGGCTGCCGCACGGACATAGGCTCGTGCTATGTTCTCCAGTTCGTTTTGAGAAAGCGTTCGCGGATCGCACACCACGCCGCCTTTGGCGCCGCCCAACGGAATATCAACAACCGCGGTCTTCCAGGTCATCCAGGCGGCAAGAGCGCGAATCGTATCCGCGGTTTCGTCGGGATGAAAGCGGATTCCCCCTTTGGCGGGTCCTCTGGCAAAATTGTATTGAATTCGGTAAGCGTGAAAAATCTCTGTTCTTCCGTCGTCCATCCTCACGGGAATCGTAAACCTGAACTCTCTTTGCGGCCATTTAAGAAATTCGGTCGTCGCCTTATCAAGATTTAACAATCTGGCGCTCTCTTCGACCTGTTGCTGAGCTACACTAAAAGAGTTGTACGATTTCATCTCGCTTCCTCATCTTTGTTGTCTGAAGATTGAACACTGCCCTTTAAAGCGTCCAAAATTATTCGATACCAACAATTCCGGCAAATTAACATCCTATCCACACTCAGCAAAACCTGCTCCCACAACGTAAGCTCTTGTCCGCAATGCGGGCATTGATCGGGAACGTCATCGGATAATTTGGGATCGTTTTTTGAATTCAAGATTATGCTCATGGTTTGGTAATAACACCCTGATTTTTTCTGCCGTTCATTAATGTTTTTATCGGTTTATCTAGTCGTATGTGGATTGTATAATCGAAACGGGTCATAACCGGTTGTTTTTTCAGCCAGCTCCAGTCCACAAAACCCTGCGACTTAAACTGGTTTACGGTGAAATAGCCGACCATAAACGAGGTCAGGTTCTGAAAGAAATGCGAACCCTGCGAGGGCGCAACCATAAAGTCTTTAAAACTTGTTTCGACAATCGCTTTAGCGCCGGATATCTGTTCCCAGTTAACGGGTATTCCCAGCCACGGGTCCAAAGAACCCCAGCGTCCGACTCCGATTAGCAAATACGGCTTTTTTTCTTTGACAAGTAGGGCGTTTAAACGGTTGACCTCATCTGCTACCTGACGCGACTTGGCGCGATTAAATTTATGATAATCGACGTAAACAATATCATAAATATCCTTAATCACGCCATGCCCCAATACGCTAGGACTATAACAAATCAGATCTTCTTTTTTGTAATCTTCGATATTGATCTGTTCCAATTCGCGTTTTAGCACCAGAGGACGCATCTGTAAAACGCCGAATTCTTTTAAGCCGTCCGTGTTCGGCGCGGTCATATCCACGGCAAATTCGATTTCAACGGGTGTGCCCATGCCCCAAGAACCCATTTCCAAAAGAAGAATTGAAATTTGGCTTAGCGGGAAAACTTTGTGCTTTAAAATGGGAGCAAAATTGATTACCCGCCCGCCGCTTCGCGATAAACCGTCCACAACGCGGTCTTCCTGAGGCAGATAGGTGGAACCCACGTAATATAATGTGCCGTCTTCTTCGGCGTCTTTTAAGGAAAACAGACGAACCGCCTCATCAAACGGTCGCAAATCTTCGCTCTGATGTTTGGTGAAATCGAGCGCGTAAAATTTGTGCTGACTGGTTCTTAAAAATTCTTTGGTAGAAAAAAGCTGGGCAATGTGGTTAGGATATTTGGGAGAAAACTTCAGGGTATTTCCCCCGTCAACAATCATTTTACCCAAGCCCAGGGCAACGGAAACGATGCCGTCTTCGGGCTTTTGCGGAGGCGTGGGGTAAAAGTTGTAAGATTTGGCGACTCCGGAGAATGTGGGATAAAAACGGTTTTTATGTTTGGAGCCGACCATCTTCTGGATGATCACCGCCATCTTTTCTTCTTCTAACCGGTAAGAGGTCACGTTAATGTATTGCTTTGCAGCCTTGTAAAACGTAGAGGCGTAAACGCGTTTAATGGCGTTGAGCAATTCGTTTAAGCGAATGAGAGGATTTTCATGATTGTTGGCAATCATGTACGTTTGGTAAACCCCGGCAAAGGGATGGTATTGAGAGTCTTCCAGCAGACTCGAAGAACGCACGGCAAGCGGGGTTTTAATCAGATCGAGGAACGAAACAAGCTCGGCGATGATATCCGAAGGAAATCTGGTGGCGGCTAAAAAACGACGGGTGATTTCCACATCGTCATTTGAGCTAAGGGCAAACTGACGCAGATTGTTTTCGTCCAGAAAAGCGTCAAAAACATCGGTACCCAGGACAACTGCGGGAGGAACCATAATGCGGATGCCCGGAAATCTGTTGATAATATTGTAATTTGTAATGAGCGTGTTCACAAAACTTAAACCGCGCGCCTTACCGCCTAACGATCCTCCGCCCAGACGCGCAAACCCGCTTTGAATATCAAAGGATTCTTTTTTAAAATCGGTGATTATTCCCTGCTGGCGAATTTTACGATATTCTCTTAACGATTTAATTAAATGCTGGCGCAAGGCTTCCAGCGAAGGATAATCGGCAACTTTTCGCGGGCGAAGTTTGTGCGCCAGCCAGAATTCGGTGCGCGCCTTAAGCCAGGTGGAAAAATGGTTGCGTTCGGCATGAAAGCGAATACTTTCTTCCGGAATACGCTTTAATTGCTCTTCAAGAGAAATTAAATCCGTGGCTCGCGCAACCTCAACGCCGTCCGGCGTTCTGAAAATAAAATCACCGAACCCGAACTGAGAAATGGTAAACTGTCTTAATTCCTGCAGCAGTGTGGGAGAATCTTTTAAAACAAAATAGGCGCCGATTTTCCGGGCTTCTTTCTCAAAATCGGCTCTATTGGACTGGAGTAAAATGGGAATATCGTCGTGACGTTTTTTTACCTCTCTTGCAAATTTAATGCCTGCCCGCGGATCGTGTTTGCCGCCTTTTTTGAAGTCGATATCCGAAATAACACCTAAAATGGTGTCTTGATATTTTTCGAAATAACTCCAGGCTTCTTCGTAGTTGGTGCAAAGTAAAATTTTGGGTCTCGCCCGCATGCGCAGATATTTGTGCGTTAAATTTATTCCTTCCAAAATCAGTCTTTGCGACTGCTTTAATATTTCGGTGTAAAGCAAGGGAAGGAAAGAAGAATAAAAACGCACGTTATCTTCTATTAAAATAATGGACTGAACGCCCACAAGCCGCGTGTCCTGTTCCACATTCATGATGTCTTCAAGATGCTTAACTATGGCTACAATGATGCGAAAATTTCCCGTCCAGATAAAAATCCGGTCGAATACTTTGGAATCGGCATGGTTTAACAGCTCGGATAATTCGCGATTGTCATAAGCCAAAAGAACGACAGGGACTTTTAATCCGGATTCCCGTACCTGTCTGGCTAATTCGGTGGAATCCATATCTTCAATATGAGGGGTGGTGATGATTAAATCAAAGCGCTTTTCTTCATTAGCCAGCGCCAACGCGACTTCCCCGCGAGAAACCCGCGTAATTTCGGGTACATGGCTTAAATTTAAACCCTGATACTCATCGCGGATCAATTCGTATAAACGACCGTCTTCTTCAAACACGTATAAATCGTACAAACTCGACACCAAAAGAATATCCCGAATGCGATGGCGCATTAAATGCTGAAATCCCTGAAAGCGCTTACCGTATCCGTGTTCGACCAACGGCGAATCGAAAGGATCGAGTTTTATCTTTTGGTCAGACATCATTTCTCCAAAAACAACAATTGATTATTTCTTCGAATCGGATATAAAATATAAACAAATTAAACGGCAGACAAAATTAAAAATACGGGCGAATCATTTTCGGAATAAAAATCGGGCGTATCGTTGCTTTATAGCAAAAATCTTAACGACACCAATAATGTTTAGTTCCTCCTGAGGTTTATTGAAAATTTTCGCATGATCAATCAATTTGAGTTTGGAAAAATTGCGCGGGAAGTTTAATTTAGCAAATTCAATGAATTTGAAATTAAGAGAATAATTTATTTGAGGGGATTAGAATGCAGATTTCTAAAGGACTGGAAAAACTTTGTATTAATACAATCCGCACGCTTTCCATCGACGCCATTCAAAAAGCCAATTCCGGACATCCGGGCGCGCCCATGGGACTGGCTGCGGTTACCTTTACCTTGTACAATCAATTTATCCGGCACAACCCCAAAAATCCCGATCTTCCCAACCGCGATCGATTTGTACTCTCCAACGGTCACGCTTCCATGCTGCTTTATTCCACCCTGTACATTATGGGCTATGATATTACCCTAAATGATATTAAACAATTCCGTCAGTTGAACAGCATTTGCGCCGGACACCCGGAATACGGCGAAGCGCCCGGAGTAGAAGTAACCAGCGGACCTCTGGGACAGGGCGTCGGGATGAGCGTAGGCATGGCTATCGCTCAGAAATGGCTGGCTGCAAAATTCAATAAGCCCGATTTTGAATTGTTGAATTACAATATTTTTGCCCTTTGCGGCGACGGCGATTTAATGGAGGGAATTTCGTCCGAGGCGGCGTCCGTTGCCGGTCATTTGAAACTGAATAATCTTATCTGGCTTTACGACAATAATAAAATCACCATTGAAGGAAAAACCGACCTGACATTTTCGGAAGACGTCAAAAAACGCTTCGAGGCGTATCACTGGGACGTTTTGCTGGTAAACGACGCCAACGACACCTACTCTTTGAGCGAACAGATTGCAGCGGCTTTAAAAAACGACAGACCTACTTTAATAATCGTCAACAGTCACATCGGATTTGGCAGTCCGCATTTGCAGGATACCGCCAAGGCGCACGGTTCGCCGCTGGGCGAAGAAGAGATCAGATTAACCAAAGAAAATTACGGCTGGAATCCGGACCGGACTTTTTACGTTCCGCAAGAGGTTCTTGAATATCAGAAACAAAACATCGAACGCGGAAACAAAGTGCAGGAAAAATGGGACGCTCTTTTTAAGGAATACCAAAAAGCGCATCCCGAGCTTGCCGACGAATTTTTAACGATGCAATCCGCGAAGTTTTCGGAATCGTGGCAGCGGGAATTGCCGGTTTTTCCTCCGGATCAAAAAGGACTTGCCACGCGATCTTCCGGCGGAAAAGTGCTAAACGCGCTGGCAAAAAACATTCCATGGCTAATCGGAGGTTCCGCAGATCTGGCGCCTTCCACAAAAACATACATTGAATTTTCCGATTCGTTTAGCGCCGCAAATCGTTTAGGACGCAATCTTCATTTCGGAATTCGCGAACATGCCATGGGAGCGATAGCCAACGGAATGGTTTTGAGCAAACTGCGCGCCTTTGCTTCGACCTTTTTTGTCTTTTCCGATTACATGAAACCGGCAATTCGCATGGCTGCGTTGATGAAGCTGCCGGTTATTTACGTGTTCACTCACGACAGCATCGGCGTGGGCGAAGACGGCCCTACCCATCAACCCGTCGAACATCTTGCCGCGTTGCGCGCCGTTCCCAACGTAGATGTTTTTCGTCCGGCTGACGCCAATGAAACAACGTTCGGCTGGCGCTTTGCTTTAAGTCAGACCAATCGTCCCACTGCTTTGGTTTTAACCCGGCAAAATCTGCCGACAATCGATCGCACGATATTTGCTTCAGCCGAAGGGGCTTTAAAGGGCGGTTATATTTTGGCGGATTCCGACAACGAACCAGAGATAATTTTAATAGGCACCGGCTCCGAAACGCACCTGTGTTTGCAGGCGTATGAGCAATTAAAGCGGGAAGGTGTGCAGGTAAGGGTGGTTAGTATGCCGTGTACTTCTTTATTTGATCGACAATCCGATGAATACAAAGAAAAGGTGTTGCCTTCATTGATTAAGAAGCGGATTGCGGTGGAGGCTGGCAGTTCGTTTGGTTGGGAGCGATATGTGGGCAAGGAAGGAAAGATAATCGCCATCGACACGTTTGGCAAAAGCGCGCCGCAAAAACAACTGATGGAATATTTTGGTTTTAGCAGTCAGAATATTGTTCAATCGGTAAAGGAATTGCTGCTGATTGGTTAAGCGTATAAGGGTTAAGCGGCTTCTCCGATGACTTGTTACTGGTTGCCGGTCACTGGATTCTGGTTACTCGTCGCTTGTCACGCATTACGCATCACGACCTTGTTAAATATCGATTTATTCTGAATTTAAGACCCCCCTTTTAATTTCCCCCCTCTGAAGGGGGGAACGCCGAAGGCAAGGGGGGCTTATTTTCAAGCAACAAAATTTCTGAAGTTTCGAGCGATTAATAAACTTAACATCTGAAAACTGGTTACTGATCGCTGGCTTCTCGTTACACGTCACGCATTACGTGTCAAGCCCTGAAGGGCAGAGAAAAGGGGGAGGTCGCTTATTCCCAGCAATAAATTACTGGGCTACTATCATTCAATTCCTACGGAATTAAAGATTAACAACGGTCTGTCATTTCTATCC
>JAJRSN010000218.1 GCA_024278715.1 Calditrichota bacterium | reverse complement strand
TTCTCGGAACGACTCTCGATCTGAATTTACACGACCGGAGAATCATCGTTCACGGAAGCGCTCAGGCAAGCATTAAAAACGAAGACGCAACGGGCGAAGTTGAATTTGACATCCTGGCAAACTCATTGAATTTAAGCGATTCCGATCGTAAACTTGCCAGGCAAATTGTTGATATTTTTACCAAACCGGGCTTTTTAACCTTAACTCCCGGATTGGCTCCGCTGCCTTCGCTTGCCTTGCAATTGGACGCCCAACTGCGTTATTTTAACAACAATCTGCTTTTCTCGTACAAACAAATCGACGGAAACTACAAAACACCCGGCAACCCGTTTCTGCTGAAAGACCTGGCAGGCTTCTTCATAAACGATTATATCCGGTTTCTTAACAACCGCTTTTTTCTGAATGTCTTTTTTAACCTTTACGAAACCAATCGTTCCCAGGGAAAGGCGAAAACCAGGAACAAAGACATCGGAGCGACTCTTTCGCTCACGCCGCAAAGCAATTTACCGTCCTTTTCTCTTTCTTACATCAATTACGACCGGAAGAACGATGTCCCGGAAACCGATTCGCTCTTAATTCCCGAAGACAACATTACACAATCCATCGGACTTTCCAGCAGCTTAAACTTTACCACCGGCATCATCCGGAATACCGTTTCCGTCAGCGCCAATCACTTTATCCGCGACGACGTATTCAAAACAACGCAATCCCAGTACAACCTGTTGACCGTAGGCATCAGAAATCAATTTTCCTTTCCTCTTACTTCGAGGTTTTCATATTCAAAAACAACCACGGATTTCGGAGAAGGCACGGCGAAAACTTCAACGGATATTAAAAGATACACGCTGGGCGTTGAATATTTACTTCAAAATTTTATTTTGGACAGTCAATTGAGACCTTTTGTAAGAGCGACTTTTCAAACTATTAATAATTCCGCCGTTGAAAAGGAATACAAACGGCAAAACTTTACGACAGGATTCTATTTACGAACCTCCAAAGTAGGAACTCTTAGCTTACGATACGATTATATTAATTACGGAAATTACCGCGACTACAAAGATACTATTTTCAGCGCCCGATACGAATTATTCTTTTAAATAATTGGTTAAAATGAAATTTACAAAACCAAAACCCAAAAAAAGTATCGTCTTCGGATTATTGCTTTTTGCGATTGTCGGCGCCTACGTGCTGAGCATTACTTCTATCTTTCGCGGGCTGGAGTTAAAATTACTCGATTTTCGCTTCCAGTTGCGCGGAGCGCTGCCTCTTGAAAATTCCCCCGTGGTGGTAATTGCCATTGACGATCAATCCGATCTATCGACTCCCCACCGCTGGCCCTGGCCCCGATCCTATATGGCTCATGTTGTTGAGAATCTGGAAAGAGCCGGCGCGGCGGTCATCGGCATCGACGTAATATTTGACCAGCCCGATCGTTACAATCCGATTTATGACGACTCTCTTGCTCATGTGCTCAGCAGATACAAAAACGTGGTTCTTGCGGGAAAAATCCGAAAAAGGTCGGGCAGAATCTCTTTTACCGAAATTTTACCGCCATACAAAAAATTTTACGAGGCTAATCCCAAATGGGGGCTGGTAACCTTGGAAGCGGACATCGACGGCTTTTATCGCCGTTATCCGGTTGTAATTAATGTGAACGATTCTTTGCTTCCCTCTTTTGCGGCGCGCATTATTCAAATTTACGAATCAAAAATGACCGACAATTCCGTGAGTATTACGGATTACAAAAATCACGTTCAAATAGGAGATATTAATATTCCGAAATTTGACCGGTCGGGCATGTTGATTAATTTTTACGGACCTCCCTTCAGCTTTCAGTACTTTTCTTTTGACAATATCCTTGACGATCAGGAAGTCGATCTGGTTGACGAATACGATATCGACGCTTTTGACGATCCGGGCGATTCTTCCCTCGGCATCCCCCCCGGACTCCTCTACTCCGGCGTTTTAAAAGACAAGATCGTTTTAATCGGATCGACCATGCCGGAATTGCATGATAATTTTCCGACGCCCCTGCTTAATCAAAGAACCGATGAGGGAAACGAAGCCAGAATTGAAATGCCGGGAGTGGAAATTCACGCCAACGCCATCCAGACAATTCTTGACCAAAATTTTATCAAAACCCTTAAGCCCTTTTGGACTTTTATCTTAAATTTGTTTTTAGCCCTTTTTATTCTTTTCATTGTCCGCAAGTTTGCAACGTTATTTAATCTGATCAGTGTCGTCCTCATTGTCGGGGGATATGTTCTGCTGAGCCTCTACGCGTTTTCCGACAGCAATTTACTTTTTCCCGTGGTTACTCCGATTCTTGTTGTGATGTTCACATTTGTCAGCCAGATAACTTACAATTACATCCTGGCTCAACAAGAAAAAAAGGTTTTGCGCGGCGTTTTTGCGCACTATGTGCCCGAAAAGGTGATTCAGGAAATCATCTCTCATCCCGAGAAACTTTCTCTGGGAGGAGAAGAACGCGTTGTTACGGTATTGTTTTCCGATGTTGCCGGATTTACCACGCTCTCCGAATCCATCAAGCCGGGGGAATTGGTGTCTCTTTTAAACGAATATTTAACCGCCATGACAGATATCATTTTAAAACACAACGGAATTATCGATAAATTCGAAGGCGACGCGATTATGGCGGAATTCGGCGTTCCCGTGCCCTTTGAAGATCACCCGAAAGCCGCCTGCCTATCCGCACTGGAAATGCAGCAAAAATTGCGTCAATTGCGTTACAAATGGAAAAAAGAAAACAAGCCTCAGCTTTACGCCAGAATCGGAATCAATACCGGCGAAATGATTGTCGGCAACATGGGATCCGATACTGTGTTTGATTACACTGTTATCGGCGATCATGTTAATCTGGGCTCGCGGCTTGAAGGAGCAAATAAACTTTAC
>JAJRSN010000217.1 GCA_024278715.1 Calditrichota bacterium | reverse complement strand
CTTAGCCTGGGAAGAAGCATACGAATTACGTACGCGGGCGCGTTCGCATTTACAGATGGCAAGTTTTTCGTTTGACGTTTTTTCCGGCGACTGGACGCGCGCCTTGTGTTCTGGCGGAAAACTGGTGCTCACCCCGCGCGAAATTTTGCTGGAAGCCGAACAACTTTACGATTTATTGCGCCGCGAGCAGGTTACCATCGCCGAATTTGTGCCCGCCGTGCTGCGAAATCTGATCCAATATTTGGAACAGACAAATCAAAAACTGGACTTTTTCCGTAATCTCATCGCCGGATCGGACATCTGGTACGTGAGCGAATACAAAAAGTTTTTAAGTTTTACCGGTCCGGAAACGCGTTTGATCAATTCGTTCGGTTTAACCGAGGCGACCATTGACAGCACCTACTTTGAAAGCCGGGAGCTGAATTTATCCGGCGATCGTCTGGTGCCCATCGGTAAGCCTTTTCAAAACATGACCATTTACATTCTGGACGAATTTTTTCAGCCCGTTCCCATCGGCGTGCGCGGAGAAATGTACGTAGGCGGACTGGGCGTTGCCCGCGGCTACTTCAATCGACCGGACCTGACAGCGGAGCGTTTTTTGCCCAATCCTTTCAGTAAAAATCCGGGCGACCGCATGTACAAAACGGGCGACATGGCGCGCTATCTTCCTGACGGTAATATTGAATTTTTAGGACGCGCCGACGATCAGGTTAAATTACGCGGTTTCCGCATCGAACTGGGCGAAATCGAAACCGCTCTCAACGAACATCCCGATATTCAGACCGCCGCCGTGGTGCTGCGCGAAGACACGCCCGGAGACAAAAAGCTCATCGGATACTTTGTTCCGCAGCCCGATAAAAATCCGGGCAATAAAGAACTGCGGGACTTTCTTTTAGACAGGCTGCCCGAATACATGGTGCCTTCCGCCTTTGTCCGGCTGGACGAAATGCCGCTGACGCCCAACGGAAAAGTAAACCGGCGCGCCCTGCCCAGACCGGATCAAAAGCTGCTGCTGGAAGCCATCGAGCAGGAATACGAACCTCCGCGCACGCCCACTGAAGAAGTTTTAGCCGAAATTTACAGCGAGCTGCTGAACGTGGAAAAAGTGGGTTCCAATCACAACTTTTTTGAGCTTGGCGGGCATTCGCTGTTAGCCACACAATTGGTTTCGCGCATCCGGGAAAATTTCGGCATTGACCTGCCGCTGCGCCACATCTTCGAAAAGCCGGCGGTCGGCAGCCTTGCCATGGCGGTTGATCAGTTAAAATTATCCGACGCGGGCATCAAAATTCCGCCCATTGTGCCGGTTTCGCGGGATAAGGAACTCCCGCTCTCTTTTGCCCAGCAACGGCTGTGGTTTTTAGCCCAGTTAGAACCGGAAAGCCCGTTTTACAATCTGCCGGAAATCTACAGAATATCGGGACCCTTAAAACCCGAAGTCTTGGAAAAAAGTTTTAACGAAGTGGTTAAACGTCACGAATCTCTCCGCACCACGTTTCAAAACCGCGATGGCGAGCCGGTACAGACAATCCATGAGCCTTTTGAAGTGCAAATTCCCGTAACCGATCTGACCGGTCTTTCGCCACAGGAACGCGAGGACGAAATTTCACGCATCGTCAGCGACCGCGCCTGGCAGCCGATCTCCATTGAAGAACTGCCTCTGTTCCGGGCGGAATTGCTTAAAACCGGCATTAACGAACACATCATTATTTTAATCATGCATCATATTATCGGCGACAACTGGTCAACCGGCATTCTTTTGCGCGAACTGGCTTTAACTTACGACGCCTTCAGCCGCAACGACATTTCGCCGCTTCCGCCGCTGCAAATTCAATACGCCGATTTTGCTTACTGGCAGCGCAACTGGCTGCAGGGCGAAGTGCTGGAAAAAGAAATTTCGTTCTGGAAGGAACAATTAGCCGACGCGCCGCCGGTTCTAAAATTACCCACCGACCGACCGCGCCCGGCGATGCAGACCTTTAACGGTTCTTACAAAACTTTTCAACTTTCGCCGGAAATTTCGCGCGGCTTAAAGAATCTGGCAAAAAAAGCTGGTGCCACGGATTTTATGACCCTGCTCGCCGCCTTTCAGACCATGCTTTACCGCTACTCGGGTCAGGATGATATTTTAATCGGAACGCCGATCGCCAACCGCAATCATCCCGAAATCGAGGGACTGATCGGCTTTTTCGTCAATACCCTGGTCATCCGAACCCGATTCGATGAAAACCCCTCTTTCGTGCAGCTTTTAAAACAAGTGAGAGAAACATCGTTAGCCGCCTACGCGCATCAGGATTTACCGTTCGAAAAATTGGTTGACGCCCTGCAGCCCGAACGCAACATGAGCCATTCTCCCGTTTTTCAGGTCATGTTCGCCCTGCAAAACGAGGGACGCTCTTCGCTGCATCCGGCGCATTCCGATCTTCAATTAACCCCTGTCGAAGCGCACAGCAAAACCGCCAAATTCGACATGACTCTGTTCATGCTTGAAGAAGACGATCATTTTAGCGGCGCTCTTGAATTTAACACCGATCTTTTTGACGAAGAGACAATCGAACGATTCATTCAACATTTTACCAACCTGCTTTCAAAAATAGTACAGCAGCCCGATCTGCCGCTGGGACGCATTAATTACCTTTCCGAACAGGAAATTCACTGCCTGTTAGAAGCCTGGAACGGCAAAGAAGCGCTGCCTGTTTTAACGGGTACGGTTGTGGATATGTTCGAACGTCAGGTTGAACAAACTCCCGACGCGGTCGCCCTTGAGATAAACGGCGAATCATGGACATACCGGGAATTGAATCAGCGCGCCAATCAATTAGCGCATTATTTAATCCGCAAAGGCGTAAATCCGGATGATCTGATCGGAATCGCCATTGAACGGTCTCCGCAAATGATTATGGCTATTCTTGGAATTTTAAAAGCGGGCGCCGCTTACGTGCCTTTGGACGGCAATTACCCTGCCGAACGCCTGCAATACATGATCGAAGACTCGGGCGTGCGTTTCATTTTAAGCACGGAAAGCAGCGCCGGGCTTCTGCCGGAGAATCGTTGCGAAACACTTAAAGTTGACACGGACTGGCTGGCAATCAGCACGCAGTCCGCTTCCAATCCCAACCGTTTCATTGATCCGATGCAACTGTGTTACGTAATTTACACATCCGGATCGACCGGACGCCCCAAAGGCACATTAATCCACCATCAGGGTCTGGCAAATTATTTGAACT
>JAJRSN010000216.1 GCA_024278715.1 Calditrichota bacterium | reverse complement strand
TTTACCAAAGGGCTGGGAAAAACTCGTAAAAGATTTCATCGATTTCTTCCCGAAACAATTAAAAACTTACGATAAATTGGTAATGAAAAACCGCATCATTAAAGCGCGTACCGTCGGAATAGGCTGTTACACAACCGAAGAAGCTATCGAATGGGGCGTTACGGGACCCGGTTTGCGCGCCACCGGTTTTGAGTGGGATTTTCGTAAAAAACGTCCCTATTCCGGCTACGATCAATTTGAATTCGATATTCCCATCGGACAAAACGGCGATTGTTACGATCGCGCCGTGGTGCGTGTCGAGGAAATGCGCCAGAGCCTTCGAATTATTGAGCAGTGCGTAAACGTTATGCCCGAAGGTCCCTACAAATCGGATCATCCGATTACAACGCCTCCGCGTAAAGAACAAACCATGAAGGACATCGAAACCCTGATCAATCACTTTGTGAATGTTTCATGGGGACCTGTGATTCCGGCGGGCGAAGCCTTTTTCGGGATTGAAGCCACAAAAGGCAATAACGGCTACTATCTGGTAAGCGACGGAGGAACGACCTCTTACCGGACGCGCGTTCGCACTCCGTCTTTTCCGCACATTCAAATGGTGCCTTACATCAGCCGCGGGCACACTATTGCGGATTTACTGGCTATTTTAGCCACCATCGATTACGTTTTGGCAGATGTTGACAGGTAAACAAATTCATGGATAGAACTATGCTATCAGATAAAGAGCGAACAGAGATAGAAGAACATTCGCGGCACTATCCGCGCAAACAGGCTGCGGTCATCGAAGCGCTGAAGGTTGTTCAAAGTCATCGCGGGTATGTTTCCGACGAGAACGTAAAGGACATTGCGGAATTTTTGGAGATGACCCCAGACGAAGTGGATAGCGTTGCCACTTTTTACAATTTGATTTTTCGGAAACCGGTCGGCGAACATGTAATTCTGCTTTGCGACAGCGTAAGCTGCTGGATTATGGGTTACGAGAGCATAATGGATCGTCTCAAGGCAAAGTTAAAAATCGAACCCGGTCAAACCACAAAAGACGGCAAATTCACATTATTGACCATTCCCTGTCTCGGCGCCTGCGACCGGGCTCCGGCAATGATGATCGACAACGATCTTCACGGAAAATTAACCGCGCAAAAGATCGATGAAATTTTAGAGAAATACAAATAACGAACAAGATGAATGCTCATGGAAAGACCATTAACACAACATATTCGTCCCGGTGAAACTCTTAGCTTAACCGAGTACCAAAAACACGGCGGTTACGAAGGGTTAAAAGCAGCCCTGAAGATGTCCCCAAAAGAGGTTCAGGATGTCGTTAAACGCGCTCATTTAAGAGGGCGCGGCGGTGCGGGTTTTCCCACCGGCTTAAAATGGAGTTTTGTCCCGATTGGTGACGACGCTCCCCGTCCCAGGTATTTGATTGCCAACGGCGACGAGATGGAACCCGGCACGTTTAAAGACCGCTTGCTTGTGGAAGGCAATCCTCATCAGTTAATCGAAGGCATGATCATCAGCGCCTACGCCATTCAAGCCGAAATCGGTTACATCTTTTTGCGTTGGGCTTACAAAAAAGGCGAGAAAATAATCCGAAAAGCCCTTGCCGAAGCATACCAAGCCGGTCTGCTGGGGAAAAACATTTTAGGCAGCGGCTTCGATTTTGATTTGTACCTGCACACCAGCGCAGGAAGATATATCTGCGGCGAAGAGACGGCGCTTCTGAATTCACTGGAGGGAAAAAGAGCCAACCCGCGAGCCAAACCTCCCTTTCCGCAAACCAGCGGGCTTTTCGGAAAGCCGACCATCGTAAATAATATCGAAACTCTTTGCAACGTTCCTCACATCTTGCGTAACGGCGCCGACTGGTACAAAAAAATCAGTCTGAGCGAAGACGGCGGAACCAAAATATTCGGCGTCAGCGGAAAAGTTAAAAAACCCGGCTTATGGGAATTGCCGCTGGGCGTCACTTTAAAAGAAGTGCTGGAAGAATACGCCGGCGGAATGCAGGACGGTTTAAAATTCAGAGGTTTGCTGCCCGGCGGCGCTTCCACCGATTTTTTGACCGAAGAACATCTTGATATCAAGCTGGATTACGCCGGAGTGGAAAAAGCAGGAAGCCGTCTCGGCACCGGCACCATGATCGTATTGGACGATAAAACCTGCGTCGTGGGCATGGTTCTGAATTTGGAACACTTTTTCGCGCAGGAATCATGCGGATGGTGCACCCCCTGCCGCGAGGGTTTGCCCTGGACCGAAAAAATTTTAGCGCGAATCGAAGACGGTCAGGGTAAAACGGAAGACCTGGAAATACTGGAAGGTTTGACCAAGACCCTTGGACCAGGCAATACATTTTGCGCTCTGGCGCCCGGCGCCATGGAACCTTTGCAAAGCGCTTTAAAATATTATCGAGAAGATTTCGAGCGTCACATTAAAGAACAACGCTGCCCCCGGAGGTCCTGAATGGTTAAAATTACTATAGATGGGAACGTTTACGAAGTCGATCCCAAAGACAATCTGCTGCAAACCATCCTCTCGTTAGGACTGGACTTACCTTATTTTTGCTGGCACCCCGCCCTGGGTTCGGTCGGTTCGTGCCGTCAATGCGCCGTTAAAAAATACAGCGGCGAAGACGACCAAAAAGGCAGAATCGTGATGGCGTGTATGGAGCCCGTTGTTGACGGAATGCGTATTTCTGTTAACGCCCCGGAAGTTAAAGACTTTCGCGCAAACATTATCGAACTTTTGATGACCAATCATCCGCACGATTGTCCGGTTTGCGACGAAGGCGGAGAATGCCACCTGCAGGACGTGACCTTAATGTCCGGTCACAACTACCGACGGTTTGATTTCAATAAACGCACCCATAATAATCAATATCTCGGTCCCTTCATCAATCACGAGATGAATCGCTGCATCCAATGTTATCGCTGTGTGCGATTTTACCGCGAGTACGCCGGAGGTCGCGACTTTAACGTGTTTGCATCCCGCAACCGCGTCTTTTTCGGTCGTTACGAAGACGGCGTTTTGGAAAGCGAGTTCAGCGGCAACCTGGCGGAAGTTTGCCCGACCGGCGTTTTTACCGACAAAACCTACAAACAACACTTCACGCGAAAATGGGATTTGACCACCGCTCCTTCTATTTGCCACAACTGCAGTCTTGGCTGCAACATCATCGCCGGCGAACGTTACGGCACCATTCGCCGCATCGCCAGCCGCTACAACGGCAAGGTGAACGGCTATTTTATCTGCGATCGCGGTCGCTTTGGTTATGAATACGTAAACAGCGATCAACGCATTCGCGAACCTTTACGCCGCGGACAGGCAAGCGGCAGGTTAGAACCCGTGGATCGGGAAACTGTATTCAATTATTTTAAAAAGATATTCGATAAAAAACCACGCCTGTTGGGAATCGGTTCTCCTAAGGCTTCTTTGGAATCCAATCACGCTTTACAAATGCTGGTCGGAAAAGAGAACTTTTTTGCCGGCGTCTCGGCTGTCGAACATCAACTGACGTTAAAGGCAATACAAATTCTTAAAGAAGGACCCGCTAAAGTTCCCTCGCTGCGGGAAACGGAAAAAGCCGACACGGTGCTTATTTTGGGCGAAGATGTTACGAACACCGCCCCCATGCTGACTTTGAGCCTGCGACAGGCTTCGCGCCAAAAACCCATGGAATTGCCCATAAAGATGAATGTTCCCACCTGGCACGAAATGGCTGTTCTCGAATTGATGCAGGATGAGCGCAGCCCGTTTTTTGTTTTAACGCCGACCGAAACAAAACTGGACGACATCGCCACAGCGGTTTATCGCAACGCTCCGGACAACATTGCACGCCTTGCTCACGCCGTGGCGCATTACATCGATTCCGCCGCTCCTGAAGTCAAAAACCTGACCGAAGAAGAAACCGAGCTTGTAAAACAAATCGCCGAAAATCTTCTTTCCGCCAAACAGCCCTTAATAGTCAGCGGAACCTCTTGCCTGAACGAGTCTTTACTGGAAGCCGCCGCCAACATAACGCGCGCCTTGAAAAAACGCCAAAAATCGCCGTGGATCTTTCTGACCGTTCCCGAAGCCAACAGCGTTGGTCTTGCGCTGCTGGACGAAAAAAATTTAAATCAGGCGATCGAAAAAGCGCTTTCCGATACTTACGAAACCCTAATTATTTTGGAAAACGATCTTTACCGCAGAATTGAAGAAGATAAGGCAAACAAATTATTCGACGCCTTTAAGCATGTGATTGTTTTACATTATTTGCACAATTCGACCACGGATAAAGCCAATTTGGTCGTTCCCGTCGGTCCTTTTACCGAATCCGACGGAACGCTGGTGAATAACGAAGGACGCGCCCAGCGTTTTTATCAGGTTTTTTACCCGGGCGATTCGGTTAAAGAAAGCTGGCGCTGGCTCGGGCAAATAATGACCGAGCACGGTTCGAACGCCGGTCGCGCGCTTTCGAAACTGGATGATTTTATTGAGGCGCTCGTACAGGATTTTCCCGAACTAAAAGCCGTAAAAGAGCTTGCGCCCGACGCCGACTTCCGGATTGCCGGACAAAAAATTCCGCGGCAGTCGCACCGCTATTCCGGTCGCACTTCAATGAACGCGAATGTTAACGTGAGCGAACCCAAACCGCCGGAAGACGAAGATTCGCCCATGTCTTTTACCATGGAGGGCTATCAGGGCGTGCCGCCTTCGCCTTTTATTTCCCGATTCTGGTATCCGGGCTGGAATTCCGTTCAGGCTGTTAACAAGTTTCAGATTGAAGTAGGCGGCGCTTTACGCGGCGGCGATCCGGGCTTACGCGTTTTCGAACCGCAAGCCGATTCCGACGCGCCGTATTACACGCGCATTCCCGAACCGTTTAAGCCGCAAAAAGACCAATGGTTCGCCATTCCCGTATTTCACATTTTCGGAAGCGACGAGTTAAGCATCTACACACCAGGCGTGGCGGAATTGGCGCCCAAACCATACTTACTGCTTAATCAAAAAGACGCCGAATCTTTTAAGGGCGAAAAAGTAAACGTTTTACTCGACGGCAAGCAAATCGAATTACCGGTCAAAACTTCGTCTTCTTTTCCGTCGGGTATGGTGGGTATTCCGATAGGATTACCCGAAATGAAAATTTTCAAATTTCCAAACTGGGTTAAAATTTCAGGAT
Organism: Calditrichota bacterium; assembly: GCA_024278715.1. GTDB lineage: Bacteria > Calditrichota > Calditrichia > Calditrichales > Calditrichaceae > Caldithrix. The sequence continues at coordinate 4,965 of JAJRSN010000216.1, read as the reverse complement.
AGAAACAATGAGCGAAACTCTTTACTATCTTTTGATAATCGTTGGCGTGCTTGTTGTAATGCTTTCGATAGCCGCTCTTCTGATCTGGTACGAACGCCGGATGCTCGCCCTGTGGCAGGATCGTTACGGACCAAATCGCGTCGGTCCCTTCGGCTTGATGCAGGTTATGGCTGATATGGTTAAAATATTTTTTAAAGAAGACTGGATTGCTCCCTTTGCCGACAAATGGGTCTTTATTTTTGCGCCTACAATTATTGTTGTCGCCGTTTTGCTTGGTTTTGCCGTTGTTCCATTTGCCCCGGGGATTGTAGTCGCGGATATGAATATCGGGCTGCTCTTCTTTTTAGCCATGTCGTCCCTGGGCGCTTACAGCATTCTTTTGGGAGGAATCTCGTCCAATAATAAATATTCTCTTTTAGGTTCATTGCGCGGCGCGGCGCAGGTGATTTCTTATGAAGTGTTCATGGGCATCTCTCTGATGGGCGTGGTTATCCTCTCCGATTCGTTCAGTCTGGTTAAAATTGTGGAAGCCCAGAAAAATATGTGGTTTGTAATTCCGCAATTTATCGGATTTGTAATATTTTTTATGGCCGGCGTGGCAGAAACCCATCGCGCGCCGTTTGATTTACCCGAAGCCGAAAGCGAATTGGTCGCCGGTTTTCATTCGGAATATTCCGGAATGAAGTTCGGAATGTTCTTTGTGGGCGAGTATCTCGGCATTACGTTAATTTCCGCCATGATCGCTACCTTCTTTTTCGGCGGCTGGCTGGGTCCTTCGTTTTTACCGCCCATTGTGTGGTTTTTTATTAAGACCTTTGCGTTTATTACCCTGTTCATTTTACTGCGCGCCTCTTTACCGCGTCCGCGCTATGATCAGTTAATGTCATTGGGCTGGAAAATTCTGCTGCCGCTTTCGCTGCTAAATTTGTTGGCTACCGCAGCCATTAAACTGGCAATCGGAGGTTGAGGAAAATTCGTGAGGAGCATAGATGTTTAGCATTTTAAGAAGTTTGTGGTTGACCTTTTTGCACACGTTCCACAAACGTTTTACGATTCAATATCCGGAGGAAAAAGCGAAACTTCCCGCGCGCTGGCGGGGCAGGATTGTACTTACGCGCGATCCCGACGGCGCCGAACGTTGCGTTGCCTGTTATTTGTGCGCAGCCGCCTGTCCGGTTGATTGTATTTCTTTGCAGGCTGCCGAAGACGAAACCGGCAGACGCTATCCCGAGTTTTTCAGGATCAATTTTTCGCGCTGCATTTTTTGCGGGTTTTGCGAAGACGCCTGCCCGACTTACGCTATTCAGTTGACTCCCGATTTTGAACTGGTTGAGTACGACCGTCAAAATCTGGTTTATGAAAAAGAAAACTTGTTGATCAGCGGTCCCGGCAAGTACCACGATTACAATTTTTACCGCGTTGCCGGTTACGCCGTCGGCGGAAAAGGCAAAGGCGAAGCCCAACACGAAGATCCGCCGATCGATATTCACGATTTAAAACCATAATTTCGGGATCAGATCAATGATAACTTTTACCGAGAAAAAGGGTCATTAAAGATGACAATTCTATTTTACATTGCAGCCATTATTGCCATTATTTCGACAATTATGGTAATTACCCGCGCCAATGTGATTCACGCGCTGCTGTACATGGTTGTGTCTCTTCTTGCCACGGCAGTGATGTTCTTTCTTATCGGCGCGCCTTTTATCGCCGCACTTGAAATAATGATCTACGCGGGCGCCATAACCGTGCTCTTTGTTTTTGTCGTAATGATGCTCAACCTGGGCGAAGAAGCGGTTAAGCAGGAAAAACAATGGCTCTCGTTTTCCGGCTGGATTTTTCCGGCTTTTCTCAGCCTTATTTTACTGCTCGAAGTAATCTTCATCATCAGCTCGTCGGGTTCCGTTCCGGTTTCGGGAAAAGTTATTGATCCCAAACTGGTGGGTCAATCGCTTTTTACCACTTATCTGATAGGCGTGGAGCTGTCCGCCATTTTGCTTCTTGCGGGAATTGTCGGAGCCTACCATCTGGCTCGACGGAAGAAAAAGGTTGTGCATCGCTTTTTAGAATTAGAAGGAGCGGAAGAATGAGTTCCATCTCTTTAAATACGGGTCTGGTTATCGCCAGTATTCTGTTTTTTCTCGGATTTTTAGGCGTGATGATTCGGCGTAATATTCTGTTCATGTTGATTTCGGTGGAAATCATGTTAAACGCCGCCGGTCTTGCTTTTATCTTTGCGGGCGCAAGATACAACGCTCCCGACGGACAGGTAATGTTTATTTTCATCTTAACTATGGCTGCCGCAGAAGTTGCGGTTGGTCTGGCTTTGTTAATACAGGTTTATCAAAAGTTCAAAACCCTTGATTCGGATGCCGCCAGTAACATGAGGGGTTAATATGTACGATTTTCTTTGGCTTGTTCCGACTTTACCATTTCTCGGCTTTTTGATTTTAGCCCTTTTCGGTAAAAAATTAGGCAAAACATTGTCTGCCTTTGTCGGCGTCGGTTCCATCGGAATTGCGGCGCTTATTACCATTCTTATCGGAATCAGATTCCTGAGTTCGCCGCCGGAAGGCGACGCCTTTGTTCAAACGCTCTGGACATGGATTGCTGTTGACCGTTTTAACGTGAATATTGCTCTGCATCTCGACGCATTGTCGCTTGTCTTTACTTTTGTGATTACCTTTGTCGGCTTCTGGATTCATCTTTATTCTGTTGAATACATGGCAGACGACGAGAGTTTTAGCCGCTTTTTTGCCTACATGAATTTGTTTGTCGGCGCCATGCTTTTGTTGGTGCTCGGGGATAACCTGCTGCTGCTTTACCTTGGCTGGGAAGGCGTCGGTTTGTGTAGTTATTTGCTGATCGGCTTCTGGTACAAAGATTCCGCCAACGGCTATGCGGCTCGCAAGGCTTTTATTGTTACGCGCGTCGGTGATGCAGCCATGGCTATCGGACTGTTTTTACTTTTTTACAGTTTCGGAACTTTGAATATTGAGCAAATTTTAACCCAGGCACCTCAAACCTGGTCGGTCGGTAATAATCTGGCGGTGATTGCCACGCTGCTTTTATTGGGCGGAGCTGTCGGTAAATCGGCGCAACTACCGCTGCAAGTGTGGTTGCCCGACGCAATGGCGGGTCCTACGCCCACCAGCGCTTTAATCCATGCCGCTACTATGGTAACAGCCGGCGTTTATCTGATCGCCCGCATGCACGGTATTTACGAATTGGCTCCTGTTTCCATGTTAGTGGTAGCCATTGTGGGCGCCGCCACGCTTTTGGTCGCCGGATTTGCCGGTATAACTCAGGTTGATATTAAACGCGTTTTAGCTTATTCCACCATAAGCCAAATAGGTTACATGTTTTTAGCCCTCGGCGTTGGCGCCTGGAGCGCGGCGATTTTCCATTTTATGATTCACGCTTTTTTTAAAGCCCTGCTCTTTTTGGGTGCGGGCGCCATTATTTTAGCTCAGCACCATGAGCAGAACATGTTCAAAATGGGCGGTTTAGCCAAGGCGTTGCCCGTTACTTTTTGGACCTTCCTTATCGGTTCTGGCTCGCTGGCAGCATTGCCGCTGGTGACCGCCGGTTTTTACAGTAAAGACGCCATCATCTGGTTTGCCTGGTCAGGAGAGGGCGGAAATATCTATTTATGGGCGGCTGCGGTATTCGGCGCTTTTATTACCGCCTTCTACACCTTCAGAATGGTTTTTGTGACCTTTTTCGGTCAACAAAAAATAGACGTCAGTCATTTTCCGAAATGGACTATTCACGTTCCTTTAATTGTCCTCGCTTTTTTTGCTCTGTTCGGCGGATTTATCGAACTGCCCGGCACCATGGGACATTTTACCCTGTTCAGCGATTTTATGAAATCCGCGCTTCCGGCGATAGAAGAGACGGCTCATGAAAATGTCAGTCTGGAATATTTCTCTCAGATTTTAACGGCTGTTCTGGCCCTGGTTTCAATTTACCTGGCTTACGTGCTTTATCTTAAAAAGCAGCAAATCGTCACGAACTTTACCGATACAAGTTTTGGTAAAGGATTGCAGCAATTCTTCCTGTCCGGTCTCGGATTTGACTGGCTTTACGAGCGCTTGTTCATCCGTCCTTACGTCTGGATCGCTCGAACCAATAAACGGGACTTCATCGATCTTTTCTATGTCTTTCTGCCGTGGATGTCGAGACAATTTCATTACGCTTTCAGCTACACGCAATCGGGTAAGGTTCGTCGTTACATTCTGGGCATTGCCCTTGGAGCAGTGGTATCAATAACAATTGTGGTGATCCTATGACATTAACGTTCTTATATTTATGGTTACTTTTCGGCGGTTTGGTTGCCTGGCTTACGGGTCGTTGGCACAAAGATGCCCCAAGGTGGATTTCTTTAATCGTTATGATTGTCCACCTGGTTTTCAGCGTAAAATTATGGATTTCGTTTTTGGCGCAACGAGGTTTTGACCTTCAGCAGCAGCAGTGGTTCTTGTCCGAAAAAGCCGCCTGGATTCCGCAATGGGGAATAGAATACTTTTTAGCCGTTGACGGTTTCAGCATTTTATTGATTGTTCTTACCAGCTTTTTGGGATTGCTTGCCGTTGCCTGTTCATGGAAAGGAATCCAAAAAAGAATCGGTTTTTTCCACTTTAATTTATTGTGGATTCTGGCGGGACTTACCGGCGTTTTTATGGCGCTCGATCTTTTCCTTTTTTATTTTTTCTGGGAGATCATGCTCATTCCCCTTTACTTCCTTATCGGAATTTGGGGACACGATAACCGCGTTTACGCCACGTTGAAATTTTTTATTTTCACGCAGGCAAGCGGTTTGTTCATGTTGATTTCGATTCTCGGTCTTTATTTTGTGCACGGTCATACCACCGGCAATTACACCTTTAATTACGTTGAGCTTTTGGGAACCGATATTCCGCCCAAAGTCGCTTTTTGGCTGATGCTAGGATTTTTCCTCGGCTT
>JAJRSN010000215.1 GCA_024278715.1 Calditrichota bacterium | reverse complement strand
CATAACTTTGGAAAGCCCGGCGTCGCTGTTTTCGTCAAAGATGCTTTCGATTTGCGTTAACAAACGGTGCGTGCTTTCATATTTACCTAAAAACTGGTTTTCCGAAAATATCTGATATTCGGCGAATCGCTGCCGCAGACGCTGCGCATCGCCGATATTTAAACCCAACGCGTTATAACCCATATTAAGCTGGTCAAACGTCATCCTTCTGCGTTTGTAATACTCGTTATTGGCGTTGGAAATGTTGTCGGTGGTCGTTTTAACGGCGGACTGATAAGCCAGCAAAGATCGTTTTCCTATTTCCAGAATCCTGGAGATACTCATGATCGTTTACCTTTCAAGCGTTACAATTCAAAATTGGCTTGGACGAAACCTTGGCGTCTTCTTTACCGGTCTTGTTGTAAAAACCTCCGTCTTTTTCATGGGGATAAAGCATTTCGACCATGCCGTGAATGTAATTGAGCGATGAACGGATAAGCTGTTGATTTTCAAGATTGAGGCGGCGAATTTTTTCCACCGTTCGATGGATTCTTTGCTCAAGACTTATCCAGCGAGCCTGTTCTTCTTCCGGAATGCCGTTGATGAACTCGCCCAACCTTAAAGTGATATTGGATTGTTTCTTGTCCGTGAGTTTCTGCAAATACCGCTCGCGCGTCTGCAAAAGCAGCTCCACTTTGTTGACAAGAAGACGCTCCACTCCCGTCAGGTTTTCCAGAGACTCCAATTCGTTTTTTATGATGGCTTCCTGCTTCTGCTTCACGGTTTCCGCGAGATAGGTATAAGCGTGAATCTCTTCCAGGAGAACCTGATACAGTTTATCCTTAACCGACATGTCTTCGAAAGATTGATTATTAATCATTTTTCCTCCCTGAAATCAGTTTATCCGGTATTAAATCAACCCACATTTGAGTTGGTATTTTAAGATCACTGTTTTTGTGATCTTTCATATTTCGGTAAATAAAGTCGGCAAGACCTATCCCCCCTTTTTCCGCCAGGTCTTCGCCCATAACCGTGCTGTACATCATGGAAACCATATTGGTTGACTGCTTTTTGTCGCCTAATTTAGGAATCGTTTTTTCCATGGCTTTCAGCATAAACGTGAGAAACAACCCCTCTAACTGTTTTGCGCTTTCCCGCAACTTTTTATCTTCTTTATCGGTCGTGGGTTTTTGCTCGGGCTTAACAATGGTTTTCAGGATTGGATCGATTTTCGGAAGATTCATCATCCGCTCCTAATTAATAATCAACTTTGCTTTAAGCGCGCCGGCTTGTTTTATCGCCTGAAAAATGGCAATGATGTCGCGCGGTTTTAAACCCAGCGTGTTTAAGGCTGTGGCAAGTTCGCTAACCGTCGTGGTTTTCTTAATGACTGCGGTTTTCGCCACACCTTCTTCGGCTGTTGTTTGCGTAATGCGGGTGACCACGGTTCTGCCGGTTCTGCTAAACGGCGTCGGCTGCGAAATCACCGGAGAACTCATGGTATGGATTGTCAAATTACCGTGCGAAATCATTACTTCGTCAATTGTTACATTGCCGCCCGCCACAATGGTGCCGGTTCGTTCGTTGATCACAACGCGCGCTTCCACGTCAACATTCACGGTAAGGGTTTCTATTTTGGCGACAAAGGTAACCGCCTGCGAACTGTTTTTCATGGAATCCGGAAAGTAAAGATTAACCAGCCCCGGACTCACCGGTCGGGCGTAATCCCGCGTCAGGGTATCTTTATTGAAAAAATTGTTAATGCGCCGGGCTATCCGCTTGGCGGTTACAAAATCGGGTTCGTTCAAATGCAGACCGATCGGTTTGGAAAAATCGATGTTCTGGTTGGGAGGTTCAACCTGCAAATATCCCCCGTCGGGAATTCTGCCAACAAGGGCGTGATTTTTTCTAAGCCGCTCTCCGGAGCCGGTTTCAACATTATATCCGCCCACCGAAATGGGACCCTGCGCCATGGCATAAACATTTCCGCCGCCGTCGCGAAGCGGAGTCATTAAAAGAACGCCGCCTTCCAAACTGGTGGCGTCTCCGAGCGAAGAAACCAGAACGTCAAATTGCGCCCCGACATGGCTAAACGGAGGCATTTTCGCCGTAACCATCACAGACGCCACATTGCGGGTGCGTAATTCTTCGCGCGGTACGGTAATTCCGAAACGCTCCAACATGTTGCTAATCGATTGTACGGTAAATACCGCTCCCCGCCGACCGGAAGGACGATCGCCTGTTCCCGCCAAACCTACTACCAACCCGTAGCCGATTAAAGAAACCCGGTTTCCGTTTTCAATGCTCACAATATCCTTGATGCGCGCCTGCGAATATGCGCTTTCAATAAATATCTGCATCCAGAAAGTCATAGCGATTAACGTAATCAAGAGCCGTTTTTTCATGGTTTTTCACATCCGTGTTATTTAAAGATAAAATAGCCCGTGCTTGCCGCCACCATCAAACCAGCCACGGCAAAAGTAAAAATTTTTGTAATAACTCTGGTTTTTAAGAAACTTTGGGTAATCCCGGATTTGCGATAAGTAATGCGCGCGTCGGCTATATTATACGAATAGACGGTGTTTGCCGATGTTATGTCGCGGGCGCGAACATAACCTTCTAACTTCATTAAATTTTCTTCGCCGTTAACATTCAGCTTGCGCTCGCCCTTAATTTTGAACATTCCGTTTTCAGTT
>JAJRSN010000214.1 GCA_024278715.1 Calditrichota bacterium | reverse complement strand
GAGAAAAAACACCTGAGTATCGAAGTTAAGACCAAAATTTACGATATCGTTCGCAAACATCCGGAATTTGGTCCGCGAATGATCGCCTATGAACTGCGCAAAGACGAATACGGAAACATCAAGGTTGATCCGGATCGTATTTATGAAGAATTGGTAAAAATGCGTCTGAACACGGAAGAACTGCGGCGCAGATGGATTGAAAAAGGCGGAACCCGTCCGTTAAAGCAGCCCGGCACGCCTCTTATGACGCTCGACGGAAAGGTAATTCTGAATTTTGAATCGTCTGAAAAAGAAATCGCCAAGCGCCGCGGACAGCCGGCGGTACCCTCCATGGCGCCGCTTCCTTCGTCCAAAGAACAAGAACCTATGAAGAGAACGGTTCAAATTCTCAGCCAAGATAAAGAAGAAAAAAAAGAGAAAGAAGAGAAAGCTCCGCAGAAACCGGAAGAAAAAAAGTTAAAACAACCAAAGCCGAAGCCCAAAAAAGTAATAAAAGAAAAAGAAAAAAAACCGTTGCCGCAGTCGGAAGTTACGGAAGAACCGAAGCCGCAAGCCCCGCAAATCGGCGAAGAGGTTGAAACCAAAGGCAAAATCCTTGTAGGCGCTTCATATACAACCGAAGAATTGCGCAAAAAGATGGAGCTGGATTTTCAACCGAAAAAGAATAAAGAGTTTTTGGAGCTGGTGGAAGCGGATATTAACCAGATAAGAGAGCTATTATCCAAAGTAGATTCGCAAAACAATTTTGTCGCCACGATTAATAAAATAAATATTTTGCTAAAAATTGTTACGACACATCCGATGTTAAATAATGAACATTTGACCGGTATTAAACACTTTTTCAAAGAGATGCACAACCTGTTTTCCTTTTACAAATCTAAATTAAATGAGCTGGAACCGGAAATAATTGTACAGGGATGCAAGGATATGTTGAAATATCTTGAAAATAACAATATATTTAGTTCTTATGATAAATTATTGGAAGCAATAAATTCAGTGGGAATAATGTATTTCCAGCTTAACAAAACATTTCAGGAATCGCAGAAATCTTCCGATAATCAAATTGTTAAGATTAGGGAAAAACTAAAAAAGAAGAAAATATTATCGGACGACGCGTTTATCGGGCCGCGTTCTTGATCATAATTGCCTATTTCCTTATAGGAGGATTAAATGGAAGGTATTCAAGTTTCAACTGAAATTGCGGGAAGTCGGAATCATATTTCGATTATTAAAGTCGGCGGGTATATTGATACCACGACCGCATCCGAATTGGAGAGAGCGCTCGATTCCCTTTTGAAACAAGGTCGTTTCAATATTATCGTTGATTTGGGGAATGTGGATTATATCAGCAGCGCCGGATGGGGAATCTTTATCAGCGAGATAAAATCCATCCGAGAAAACGGCGGTGATTTGAAATTGGTTCGAATGGTGCCTGATGTTTATGAGATTTTTGAATTACTGGAATTTCATCACATTTTGGACGTTTATGATTCCGTGGACGAGGCTATCAATAAGTTTGAAATGGCAGAAACTTCCGGGGCTGCCGCCAAGATAAAGATGCCTCCCCATCCCGATAAAGCCCCGCAGCCGGAGAAGACGGAATCCGTAGCAGCCGAAAAACCGGCAGCCGAAACGCCTCAGCCCGCCGAAGAGATAAATCCGGCTAATCTGAGTCTTGAAGAAAAAATAAAAGTAATAATCAAAGAAAATCCCGGTTACGGAGCCTACCGCATAAAAAAGGAACTCAATACACCCAAATACGGTTTTACTAAAGTAGGTTGGTTTAAAGTGCGTTCGGAATTAGCTAGATTAAATTTAAATTCAAAGTCGCGAAGATACCAATTTGCCATGAATTCAAACTAACAGCATGAGGGAAACCTATGCACACAATTCTTGAAATAGCGTTAATTTCAATTATAACGTTTTCCACTATCGCCAATTTTTTTGGTGTTCCCGGTAATATTTTAATTGCGGCGAGCAGTTTTGTTTACGCCTTATCGACCGGTTTTCATCCTTTTTCCTTAACTTTTGTATTGACGATTTTCGGAGTGATGATTCTTTTTGAGGCGTTGGAATTTGTTTTGATTTCCATTTCCGCCCGCCACTACGGTTCTTCAAAATGGGGAGTCGCCGGCGCGATTGTCGGCGGAATTCTCGGCGCGATCTCGGGCGCTTTTTTCACTCCCGTAATGGGCGCAATTATCGGCTCGCTAATCGGAGTTTTTATCGGAGCGTTTCTGGTCGAAATCATTCGTACTCCAAACATTAAACACGGATTAATGGCAGGCTTCGGCGCTTTTGTCGGTCGCCTCGGCGGATTGAGCATTAAAGTGGTCGGCGCGGTGACCATGGTAAGCATGATCGTCTTCCAACTAAGATAATCTTGTTAGATATTTAGTTTTCTATTATTTTATCCCGAAGTGGTTAAACATTTCGGGATTTTTTTATGATTAAATTTTTGGTTTTGATAATAGCATCGATTCAAATTCTTTTTGCCCAGTCAATTGTTCCCGTGCGCATTCACTATGACGGAGGCGGAGACTGGTACGGGAATAAGACAACCTGGCGGAATATCCTCAATAAAGTGCGTCAGGAATTTCAACTCGACGTCGGAGAACGGGAGGTTGCCTACCGCATTACCGATCCCGAATTCCTGAAATATCCCATTGCCTATATCGCCGGTCACGGAAATATTCACTTTTCCGACCAGGAAGTAAAGGCATTGCGCCGGTATCTGGTTTCCGGCGGATTTCTGTTTGCCGACGACGATTACGGTATGGACGCTTCTTTCAGGAGGGAGATGAAAAAAGTATTTCCCGAATTAAACTTTGTCGAACTCCCCTTTTCGCATCCCATCTATCACGTCTATTATCAATTTGATCGGGGATTGCCCAAGGTGCACGAACACGCCGGAGGTCCGCCAAAAGGTTTCGGGTTGATTTACGAGGGTCGTCTGGTTTGCTTTTACAGTTGGAATACGGATATCAGCGACGGCTGCGAAGATCCCGAAATTCACGGAGACCCTCCCGATATCCGCGCTCAGGCTTTAAAAATGGCGGTGAACATTTTTATTTATGCATTG
>JAJRSN010000213.1 GCA_024278715.1 Calditrichota bacterium | reverse complement strand
TAAATACCTATTTTAATAATTCAAACTATTTTTACAATATTGTAAAAGAAACCATGATTATTTGTAAATCACCGTAATTTTTCTGTATCCGTCCTGTGAAGTACATCTTTTTTAGTTGATTCAGGATTCTTATCTTCTTCCTTAATAACTCAAAATATAAGGAGGAAAAAGCTGTGCCACAAGCAAATATTAAACGCCAATAACAGATGTTCCAAATAATCGAACAATATCAAGAAAGCGGTTTAAGTAAAGCGGCATTTTGATAAAGATACGGCTCGACTAAAAGTACATCTATTTTTTGGCGCAAAAAATACCCCATCAAAAGAAAAGCGCCTTTTTGCCAATTTCCATAAGCAATCATAAATCCTCCTTTCAAATAGAAATGGAATTACCCGCAGGTATTAGGATTCTTATTAAAGTCTAATTCATGTTCTCATTAAACTTAAAACCATTCGATTATCTTTGTGATATTTTAGCGATCATTGCCGATTATTCGGTAAATCGAGTTGCCGATTTATTGCTGCTAAATTTTAAAGCAGGAATATCTAATCTAGGGTGGCTCATTTTTTATCGCCAAAAATGGTAAATTTTAAATCGGTGATGATAATCCAAATATCCTGCCGTTTTTCACACCAAGCCGTTGGGTAAATTGGCGAGAATATGGCATCTATTATTGAATCGTACATTAAAATCATTTGAACCCGGCTAAAGAAATGATTAAATTTAACTACATGTTAAAATAGTACATACTTTTTTAAGATAAAGGTTAAAATGATCAAATACATCAAGCGCTATTTGGAAGAGAGCATTAAAGAAGATTTAGCCCAAAAAATGGTTTTTGTTGCCGGACCCCGTCAATGCGGGAAAACCACGCTGGCTAAAAAGATCCTTGAAGAAGAAATGGGCCAAAAAGCGGATGAATTTTATTTAACCTGGGATTCCGCAGAAGACCGGGAAAAAATTATTCGTGAACGATTTCCGGCTGGAAAGGGATTGCTGGTTCTGGATGAAATACACAAATTCTCTCGCTGGCGGCAGGTGGTTAAAGGATTGTTCGATAAGCGTGGACATGAGTTAAAAATACTGGTAACCGGAAGTGGTCGGCTGGATTATTACCGATTTGGCGGCGATTCCTTACAGGGGCGATATCATTTCTACCGGCTTCATCCCTTTTCCTTTAAGGAAATTAATGAGACAAGCCCTTCACCCGTTCAAGACATACTCAATTATAGCGGTTTTCCGGAACCGTTTTTAGCCAGAGATGAACGGGATTGCCGACGATGGAGCCGTGAATATCGCACACGTCTCATCTATGAAGATTTGAATTCTTTAGAAAATGTAAAAGATATTGCGCTGTTGGAACAATTAGCTTTACGCCTGCCGGATCTGGTGGGGTCGCCGCTTTCCGTTAACGCTCTTCGGGAAGATTTGCAGGTGTCTCATCAGACTGTAACACGCTGGTTAGCGATGTTTGAAAATATCTATTTGAGCTTTCGCGTCTTCCCTTTTGGACCGCCTAAGATCAGGGCGATCAAAAAAGAGCCCAAGCTTTATTTGTATGATTGGACTCAAATCGAAGATTTAGGTGCACGCTTTGAAAACATGGTAGCCTTCCATTTGTTGAAATGGGTGCACTTTCAGCAGGATTACAACGGACTGAATGTGGAACTGCGGTATTTCCGAGATGTCAATCGCAATGAAGTGGATTTTGTAATTTTGCAGGATAAAACGGTAAAGCAACTGATCGAATGCAAAGTCCGAAGCCGGGAAATAAATCCCGCCCTGCGCATGCTCAAAAAACGTATTCTCGATGCGGAAGCCGTGCAGGTCTCGCTGCTGGATCGGGAAGAATATGTGGATAAAAACGGGATTTTAGTTACCACCGCCGGGCGGTTTCTGGAGCGTTTCATTTAAAAAAAGGGATTAAATGTTAGTGGAATAAAAAGTTTTTAGTTAAAACAATTTTCTCTAAAAACAGGGCATTATGGGCAAAGCGCTTTTCCGGGAAAATTAAAAATTAAGTGCGACAATTATCACGAAAGCCTCGAAGGGAAATGCCAGGCACAAGACTCCTTAAAGTCTTTTTGCCTGAATCCATTCTCACAACCGACGATAAAAAAACTTGCAAATGCCATAATAAAATACACGAGCAGCAGACAGATTTCTGCGGAATACTTAGTAACGAAAACCGTTGGGTAAAATTAATCAACCTTTTACCCCGGCATGAAATGGTTTCTGTTTATTTGAAACGGAAATACTATTTAGACTTTGTGAAAGCCATGATAAAAGAGACAAGCTAATCCTGGATAGGAATGGTGTATCTGGCAATGAATATCGCCAGTTTCTGCGGGTGATTTTTTGTCCAATTTTGCAAATGAGCTTTTTGGTTTTAAAAAGCTAAAAAAGCTATTTTAGATGGTATGGTCTCCGCCAAAATTTGGCAAGTAAAATACAAATTTTCAACTTTTTAAGGAAACCTTAAATAATGGATTTGACATTGCTACGGAATTTAGCGCGTTGAAGATAATCGCCGATATAGTCTATCTAAACATTGTTTTGAACAAAATCTCAATATCCAAAAACAGGCTTTGATTTTTAATATAATGCGCTTCGTAGGTTTCCCGCATTTGGAAATCGGTTATCTTATCCTGATTAATTTGCAGAATGCCCGTCAATCCGGGTTTATAATCAAAAACCGGCGCCTCGCCGGGTTCTTTAGCCATGGGAGCGCCCACAAACGAAATTTTACCCAAAAGAATATTGATTAAATTCAGAGTAAACCGCAATCCGGAGCCCTTTTTGGCGTCAAGAATCTTTATCGTTTTTTTTCCGTAATCATAAATCATTTGGTTTTGAATTCTTCCGACGCCAAAAACAAGATTCCACAAATGCCAGGGCAAAAGAATAATCAACAGCAAAAAAGCCATCCCAAAATCAAAAATCCGCTTCACAATTTTGTTAAAGGGTTTTCCGTAAGCATATTCAATATCCACCAGAGGAACCGAATCCAAACGTTCGATATTGGATTTGCCAATCATAAACTCCAAATGTCCGGGAACCATCTTGAATTCAACATCCGGATTTCGAACTTGCGATATGGTTGTAAGAATGGCTTCAAACGAAATATTGTGGGTAGTAAAAACCACCAGATCCACACGATTCAGGCGAATGTATTCCGGCAAATTTTTTAGCGAAGTGACCACGGGAATTTTATTCAAACTCTTGCCGATATCTTCGTTGCGCAGAGCCACTAATCCCAAAATTTTAATACTGGAAGAAACATAGCCCTGCAATTTTTGCAATAGCTGACGCGTTTCCTCGTCAAAACCCACAATAACAGTACGTTTCGAAAAATAGTCCCGGCTTAAAGCGGACGTTGTTTTACGCCTGAAAGCCCGCAGCGCAATGCGCCACAGCGACATTAGAATTATGCTGCCTATTGCGGAAACAATAACAACCAGTCTGGAAAAGGCAAACTGATTAAAGAAAAAGGTTAACGCCGAAACAAAAGTAAAGGCGACCAAATTGGCTTTTATAATTTTAGTGACCGAATACCGGTCTCTGTTCAAACTTTCAAAAAAGAGCGACGAAAGGAAATAAGCAACCGTGGTTATCCCGTTGATCACTATGTATTGATTAAAAAAGTCCTCAATTCGGAACTGACCTTTTAATGCGTACCGAATCCAGAAATTGACAAACAGAACAACGTTTAAAATTAAAATATCCACAATAACCGGAAAGTAAAGCTCCAGATTATTTTTAATAAAGATGAACAATCCGCGTAAAATGGTTCCCAGCAAAATCAGCCATTTAAAGGGATAAACATATTTTTGCTGGTAGTGCTTTTTGTAAAATTTGTACAATGAATGATTAAAAGTAATCACATAATCCAGATTATTTTTTTTTGTGCTTTCACCTTTGTAATGAATAATCTGCGAATCGGGCACATAGTATATTTTACCCCCTGCCTTGTTTATGCGGTGGCAATAATCGATATCCTCGCAATACATGAAAACATCTTCATCCAGCTTGCCGACCTTTTGCACGGTTTCACGGCGAATCATCATAAACGAACCGGAAATAGCCTCCACCGGATAGCATTGATTTTCGTCGAGGTAGGTTAAATTGTAACGTCCGAAAATCTTGCTTTTCGGGAACAGTTTAGCTAGACCGATCACCTTCCAGAAGGCGGTTAAAGGCGTGGGAATGCTGTGGCGGCAATCGACCGAAAAGGTGCCGTCGGGATTCAATATTTTGCAGGTGGCGGCGGAAGCGTCGGGCGTTTTATCAAAGAATTTCAGTAATTTGGTGAAGGTATCTTCCTGAACAACGGTATCGGGATTAAGCAAAACCATGAACTTTCCGCACGCAATGTCCAGTCCCTGATTATTTGCGGCGGAAAAGCCCACGTTCTCTTTGTTTTCAATCAGAATTACCTGCGGAAAACGCTGCCGGATCATTTGCACGGAGCCGTCCACCGAGGCGTTATCCACAACAATAACTTCCGACGGAATATCTTTTAAAGCACGCCGCACCGAATATAGAGCCTGCTCCAAAAACTCCCGAACATTAAAATTCACAATAATCACCGAAATCACAATGTCTTCGCTATTTTTGATTTCTTCCGCTTTTTTCATCGCGTTTCTTTCCCGCCTATAAAAATCAACATCGAGCGCAACAAAATCCGTAAATCGAAAGAAATAGACATGTTTTCCAGATAAAACAGATCTTGCTTTAATTGATCGCGCTTGTGTTTCAGGGCTTCTTCGTAGCGGTATTTTACCTGCGCCCAGCCCGTCAATCCAGGTCTCACCTGAAATCGACGGTTATAAAATTTGATCTTCTTGCGTAAATACTCCACCACTTCCGTTTTTTCGGGTCTGGGACCGACAAAGCTCATTTTGCCCAGTAAAATATTAATTAAAGCCGGAAATTTGTAAAAACGGCTGCGGTAAAGAATTTTCCCGATCAAAGGCTGCTTTCCCGTGGAACGGTTCGCCGTGGCTAAATTGATCATGCCGAACGCTTTACCGTACTTACCCACCACATTTTCAGCCACAAACGGCGGATAAATTCCGCTTAAAATTTGCAGCCCGATTACAAATAACAGCAACGGAGAAAATAAGATTAGCAGTAACAAAGAAAACACAACATCGAACAAACGCTTAAAAGCCCATTGCCAAAGGTTCATCGTCTCGGGAAAGAGGCGGATCAAAGGGTGTCCCAAAATTTCTTCGGTTTTCAAGCCCGATATGGCGTCGTACATCTGCGGAATGATTTTAAAAATTACCGCCGGATTATCGACTTTCGAAACAAGATTCAAAATTTCATCGCGGGAACGTTCATTAATGGCGATGATCACCTCTTCCACTTTCCGCTCGCGAATGATTTTGGCAAGCTCGTCATAGGTTCCCAAAAAATTCAATCCGCTAAAAGGCTTGTCTTTTTTTTCTTTTGTGACATAACCGACCACATCGTAAAGCAAATGGGGATTGTGGCGGATGTCTTTAATCAATCGTCTGGCTTTGGTAGTATCCCCTATCAGCAGCGCACGGTGGGGCGAATATTCCAGCGCGGAAAATCTCTTTTCGATCGCGATTATAATTAATCGTCCCATGTTGACCAAAATCAGCAGCAAAGACCCGTAAATAATCAGACTGAGTCTGCCTTCCGAAAAAAGTTTGTTGGGATTAAAGGTGATCAGAAACAGGATCAAAATGCCGAACAGAATAACTTTTGAGACCCGGCGAATCTGATCGAAGCGCGAGACGTCCCAACGCATGTTGTACAGATTATTCATCATAAAAAGTCCGAGCTAGCCAAAGGTAAAAAGCGCCAGCACAACCGGTTCCAGAATCAAACCGGACGGAACTTCGGCTGCTTTTCCGAACCATCCCGAATGATACCTCAGCCACCAGGTTAAAATCAAAGAGAGATTAAGCGTTACAACATCGCCGAACAGCAGCAACAATTTGTGCATAACCCGGCTAATGGAAAGCGGAGCCAACCCGGGTTGCGACTTAATGATTTCATGATCGCCGTAATAGGTTTTTGTGCGCTGCGCCTCCAGATATCCCAGACGTTTCAATCCCAAAACCGATAAGATAAGCACGAGAAACAATAAAATTCCCCCGACCAGTAAAAAATGGCGGGCAAGCAAATAAGCGGTTATTCCGAAGCCCAGAGCCGCCATGTAAATTAAATACACAGCCTGCCGATGGGATAATCCGAGATAGATCAACCGATGATGCAAATGGTCTTTATCGGGTTTAAACGGGTGCTTGCCTTTGTTCAGTCTGCGGAAAAAAGCCACGCTCGTATCGCCGATGGGGATGGCAAGAATCAGCATCGGCAATAACAAGCCCACCCTTCCCGGAGCGGTCTCAAATCCGCGCATTCCCAGAGCCGCTAAAATCAATCCTAAAAAAAGCGATCCCGTATCTCCCATAAAAATGGACGCCGGATGGTAATTGAATTTTAAGAATCCCAGAATGCCGCCCATTAACGAAACAGAGACGATCAAAAACGCCCAATTTCCATTTTGCCAGGCAAGAACCGCAAATACCGCAGCCGCAATAAAACTCACTCCGCCCGCCAGTCCATCCAATCCATCCAAAAGATTCACCGCATTACTCACGCCAATCAGCCACAAATAGGTTATGGGAACGGACAAAATTCCCAATTCCAGATCCATGGCAAAAGGAAGACTGATGCGCTCGATTTTACAGCCGAGCCCGATAATAATGCTCGAAGCGATGAACTGCCCGATGAACTTGTGAACCGCGTCGAGTCCCTTGAAATCGTCGTAAACGCCGACGCCGACAATAAAAACCGACGCCAACAGAATTCCGCCGAATTGCTCGACGATCTTGCTAAAACCATCCGGAGCTAAAACCGCGGAAAGTAAAATACCTCCGACGAAACCGGCATAAATGCCAAATCCGCCCATGTGCGGCATAAATTTTTTGTGCATCTTGCGCGGATCAGGATGCTCGCCTATTTTAAATCGCAGCGCCAGACTGCGCGTTAACCAGGTAAACGATAAACCGCAAATCGTGGCAAAAATAAAAATGATTAAAAAAATGATGTCCGCTTGTAAATCCATTGATCTGTCTTTTAAATTGATTTTTTCTTGATTGCTCTTCTATTCCCCTTTAAAGGAGAATATTCAAATGCGTCCGTCAATCTTTACTTCTTGTTTAATAAATTAATACTTCAATAACACGCCCGCCATCAATTCCCGATAGGTAGAGGATTCGCTCTGCCGTTTGTGCTGACCGTAGGTAAATCTACCGGAAAGATAAAAGTCGTTAAAAATTTCATAATTCGCGTAGAACTGAAACGTACGCTGAGTATTGAGAATCCCTTCCAAAAATTTACGCGTCTCTTTTGGTTTGCTTTGTGTGCCTAAAAGCGTTTCGTGACCTAACAAAATATCGCCGCCAATATTTTCGTTGGGGTAATTTTCCCCGTGTTTCCATTGTTGAAATTTAAATCCGGTCACTAAACGGGCGTGCCAGTCTTTGCGCAGGTGAAAATAATAAACCTCCGAATTAGGACCTGCCCAGTGTCCGATGGAGCGATTATCCGAAGTGTAAGAATTAATTAGATATTTGTGCGTGTACACCCAGGGCATGATAGCAGTATATTCGAAGCGCAGCGAGAGGTTCGGCAATTTAAAAGGATCGACCCACCAAAGCCCAAAGGCAAAGGCGTGCTTATTGCCAAACCAATTGGTGCCCAGCTTCTTTTTCCGGAATTCATCCAGAAAAATCGTACCGTAAATTTTGACGCCCGGGCGCATTAAATATTCCAGATCGACGGCAATGGTGGCGTTGTCGCGGTCGCGCAATTTATGCTGCACGGCGCGGTAAAAATTAAAAGGAATCAAATACGCCCAGTCCGCATAGCGATTACCGTAAATAAAGCTCTCGTTTAATCCTATG
>JAJRSN010000212.1 GCA_024278715.1 Calditrichota bacterium | reverse complement strand
TCTCCGCCTGCTGCTCAACAGGTTGAGAGCAGTAAATAAAAGCGGTGCCTCCCAGTTTTGCCAGTTCAATCCCCATTTCCACTCCGGAAACCGACTGCATGGCGGCGGCGGCAACAGGAATGTTCAAATAGTATTTTGGGTTATCTTCTTCGGAATAGACCATCGGCGTGCGCAGCGAGATATTATGGATTAATGTTTCTTCTGTGGTTAATCCGGGCAACAGACGAAATTCCATTAAAGTTCTGGAAGGTTCATAATAAATTTTCTTAGGCATAAATTTCCTCATTGTTTGTTATCAATGACGCCCGAATTTTACAAAAATATATGCAAAATATAAAATAAAAATTTAAGGTGAGAAAGTTGCGATAATAATTTTTTTATTTACGCCCGGAATACAATTAAAATCAAGCTTCGTTTTATCGAATAGACCGCTGCGGCATAGCGGGAAAAATCGGCTGATTCCGTCTCAATGAACCGTTGTGTTATCCGAGCCGGAATAAGCGTCGCCGTCGAGAATTGCCTCATCGTTTACCGGCAAAAATTTGATATCATTAATATAATATTCCAGAATATCGGAAGCCGACGCGCTTTCCGAATTTGTTATCAGAACATCAAAAAATTTCTTCCCGAAATACAAGGGTTTGCCGAACTGTCCGTGAAACTGGGGAATTACAATATGATCGGGAAATTCTTCCGCCATGCTTCGAATGGCGTTTAAAGTTTCAAGTTTAACATAAAAATTATCCATAAAGCACAGGATAAATCCGAACACCTCTTCGGGCAATTGTTCAATCGCAATTTTTAAAGAAGACAATTCGCCCGACAATGGATTTTGATTTTGAACACAATGGAAAATATCTTGCTGCACTTTCTGACAGATATAACTGGGATCATAACCTGTTATGGCAATAATCGGTTCGCATTGAATTTCTTCCAATTTATTAATGATCGTGTTTATTTTCTGGAAATCCAGAGCGGGTATCGGAATGTCGGTTTTTACCGGACTTTGCATTTGATCTTTGTAGTTGACGGCTAAAATTATACCGGCAATCTTGTACTTTGACATGATCCTTTCCAAAATTTTATTTTTCTCAAATCCCAAAAAAATAAATTACAAGATAAAAGCTGATCGGTTTTTAAAATATATCCTGAATATATTGCTAATTCATGCTATTGTTAAAACCGGTAAAAAATAAACTTTTCACCAAATTAACAGGTCGCGTCCTTTAAACCGGCTTGATGACGCGTGATTTGACCGGTAACCAAATAGATGACATCCTCCGCAATATTGGTCGCCAGATCGGCGATACGTTCGAGATAGCGCGAAATCGACAGATAGCGGATATAAGTCTGCGTGTATTCGGGATGAGCTCTGATGGCGTCGCTGATCTTATGGAAGGCTTCTTTATGCCTGTCGTCAACTTCGTTATCCAGAAGGCAGACCTCTTTGGCGAGTTCGACATCCATTTGAATTAACGAATCGATGCTCGAATGCAACATCTTTTTTACGATTTCGGTCATTGTGGAAAAATCAACCGGAATTTCGACCACAGGATCGTTTTTTAATTCCAGAGCTCTTTGAGCGATATTGGACGCAAGGTCTCCCACGCGTTCCAGATCGTTATTAATTTTCAGAATGGCGACAATATATCGCAAATCGATAGCAACTGGCTGGTGCAAAGCAAGAATTTTCAGACAATCTTCTTCGACTTCCACTTCCATCAAATCGATTTCATTGTCTCTTTCGATTATTTCGGCTGCAAGTTTTTCATCGCGGGACGACAGCGCGCGCACTGCGTCGTAAACGGTCTCTTCCACTTCGGCGCTTAAAGTTAACAATTTATTCTTAACGGAATTAATATCTTTTTGTAAATGGACGCTCACAACGGTCCGCCTTGTTTTAATTGATTCAAAAGACTACCCCCTACTCGGTAGGTTTGGGTTTATATCCGATTCGATCAAAAGGATTGACCACGCTGGAGACAATGTTTCTTAAATGCGAATTTATGCGTTTCAAATATCTGAAATACAACGCCAGAGCCGCCGCCCTTCCCGGTTCCAGATCGGGATCTTTTTCTTGAATAATATGATAAATTTCACGGTCGCAGGACTGATTTATCCATTCGTATTCCGTCAATAATCTTAGCGCTTCTTCGGGATCGCTTTTAATAACGCAGGTTTGGGTTTTTGCAAAGAGCTCTTTAATCGCCGCTTCGATTTTGTTTAAAATATCGTTATGGATTCCTCCGTGAAGCGGTTTTTTATAAACGTCAACCAGATCAACGATATTTTTTGTGTAATCTCCGATGCGTTCGATATCGATAATAATGGTCACAAGAACCAGCCCCGCAGCCAACTCGGACGTACCGCTTACCGAAAGATGGGTTAAAACTTTTCTTCTTACGTCGCGTTCGTATTTATTGACCTGTTTATCTTTAATCCTAATATTCCGCCGAAGTTCCACTTCATCGTTTTCACGCAATATATGAACGGCTTCCAGGAACATATCGTGATCGATTTGCAACATCTCATAAGATTGTTTCCAACCGTCTTCCAAAAGGTTATCGCCCGACCAGACTTTTCTTAACTCTTTCCACATTTTAT
>JAJRSN010000211.1 GCA_024278715.1 Calditrichota bacterium | reverse complement strand
TGATGGAAGAACTGGTGCGTATAAAAAACCGTATTCGTCCCCACGAAATTTTATTTGTTGCTGACGGGATGACGGGACAGGACGCTGTGAACACGGCGCAGGAGTTTGCCAAACGCTTGGATTTTGACGGCGTTGTGTTGACCAAAATGGATGGCGATGCCCGTGGTGGAGCCGCTCTTTCCATTAAAGCCATTACAGGCAAACCCATTAAATTTATCGGCGTGGGTGAAAAGTTGGACGACATCGAGCAATTTCACCCGGATCGCATGGTTTCGCGTATTTTGGGCATGGGCGATGTCGTTACTCTGGTGGAAAAAGCCCAGGAATCCATCGATCGTGAAAAAGCCGAAAAATTAGAACAAAAGCTGCGCAAGGCGGAGTTTGATCTGGAAGACTTTCTGGATCAGCTTCAGCAGATAAAAAAGATGGGTTCTCTGGAATCCATTTTGCGTCTGATTCCGGGCGTCGGCAGTCAGTTAAAAAATGCTCAGGTTGATGAACGCAATTTGGTTCGCGTGGAAGCGATCATCAATTCTATGACAAAAGAAGAGCGGCTTAACCCCAAAATATTAAACGGAAGCCGCCGTAAGCGCATCGCCGTGGGAAGCGGAACCCGGGTGCAGGATGTGAATCAATTGATGCGCCAGTTTGAACAGATGAAAAAAATGATGAAACAAATGAAAAACAAATCATTCCGCGGGGGATTCGGTGGAGCCCCTTTCGGAATCGGTTAACAAAAAATAATTGGAGGTTACAACTTTGGCAGTCAGAATTAGATTACGTCGAATGGGCAGAAAGAAAAGACCTTTCTATCGGATAGTGGCAGCCGACAGCCGTTCTCCTCGGGACGGACGGTTTATTGAGACTTTAGGAACTTACAATCCGTTAGAGCAGCCGTTTAATTTTGAAGTAAACGAAGAACGGGTTTTTTACTGGTTGAAGAACGGCGCTCAGCCGACTCTAACGGTCAGAAGCTTACTGCGGCGCAAGGGACTGTGGTTAAAATGGGATTTAATGAAACGAGGCGTGGACGAGGCTAAAATAGAAGAAGAATTAAAAAAATGGGAAGTACTCCAATTAGAACGTAAAAAACGATTGGAGGCAAAAGAGGCACAGGCAAAACAAGCTGAGCCCAAACCGGAAGAAGCGCCGGAAGCGGAAACCCAGGAACAACCGAGTTCGGAAAATCAGGAAGCATAAAGGTCTTGTTTTTTCATAAGAATCTTGCTAAAATTAAGGAACAATAAAAGTTAACTGCAGTTGTGAGTGTTTACTAAACGGAGGGACGTATTGTGGACATGAAAAATTTCGTCGAATTCATCGCCAAACACCTGGTTGACAAGCCTGACGAAGTTCAGGTAACCGAAGTTGAAGGTGAACGTGTTACGGTTTATGAACTGCGCGTTGGCGAAGGTGACCTGGGCAAGGTTATTGGCAAAAGAGGGCAAACTGCTAAATCCATCCGTACTCTTTTAGCCGCAGCTTCCGCTAAACAAGGCAAACGTGCCGTTCTTGAAATTCTCGAATAGACGGGAATGTTTGTTGTAGGTAAAATTCTTAAACCTCATGGGATTAAAGGCTCGGTAAAAGCGGAGATCATTACCTCTTTTCCCGAGCATTTTTTGGACTTGGAAAAAGTTTTTATCGAACAAAAAAATCAAAAACAAGCCTATTCGATAGAAGAGGTTCGATTGTCGAATAGGTTTGTTTTTATAAAATTCGTTGAAGTGAATAGTATCGAAGAAGCCTTGGAGCTTCGCGGTAGCTATCTTTACATCCCTGAAGAAGACCTGATTCCCCTTGGCGAGGATGAATATTATATTCACGAACTCCTCGGAATGAAGGTCTTTGACGAACATGGGGTTTTGCTGGGAACGATCGCCGATGTGTGGACTTTTTCGGCAAACGACGTCTATGTGCTCAAAACGGTTCAGGGCGAAGAAAAATTGATCCCGGCGGTTAAGTCCGTCGTAAAATCAGTGAATCGTCAGCAGCGAATAATGGTCATTCATGTTATGGAAGGTATGCTCGATTAAATGTGTTCTTTGAAATGCGAATCGATATAATCACAGGTTTCCCGAAAATTTTGAACGAACCCCTGAACGAAAGCATTATTAAAATGGGGCAGCGTAAAAATGCGGTGGAAATCGAAATCCATGACTTGAGAGACTTTACCGCGGATAAACATCGTACCATCGACGATTATCCTTACGGCGGCGGTCCGGGCATGGTGCTGAAAATTGAACCCTTTTACCAGGCGCTGCAAAAAATATTTGAAAAAAGGGAAGCCGAAAAAGCGCACATCGTCATGCCCTCGCCCAGAGGCAGGGTTCTTACTCAATCGATTGTTACCCAGCTTAGCCTTAAAGAACATCTGGTCTTTTTGTGCGGACATTACAAGGGCATTGACGAAAGAATCCATGAGTTTTACAAGATCGATGAAATTTCTATCGGAGATTACATCATCAGCTCGGGCGAAGTGGCGACGCTGGTTATTATTGATGCCGTCGTCCGGCTTTTACCAGGGGTGATCAGGGATATCAATTCGGCATGGACCGATTCGTTTTCGGACGAACTTTTGGACGCGCCCTATTATACGCGTCCGGAAGAATTTTTAGGCAAAAAAGTACCTTCGGTGTTGCTTTCGGGCAATCACCAAAAAATTGAAGAGTGGCGGCAAAAAATTCGCGAAAAAATAACGCGTGAACGCCGTCCCGATCTTTACGAAAAATATTTGAAGTCAATTAAATAAAATGTGAGACAAAACAATGGATATTTTACACACAGTAACGGCAAATCAATTACGCATGGACATTCCTGAATTCCAGCCCGGAGATACGCTGGCTGTTCATGTTCGCGTTATCGAAGGGAATAAAGAACGTATTCAGGTATTCCAGGGTGTTTGTATTAAACGCAAAGGCGGCGGCATCAACGAAACGTTCACGGTCCGCAAAATTTCAAACGGCATCGGCGTTGAGCGTATTTTCCCGCTTCATTCTCCGAGAGTCGCCAAAATTGAAGTCTTAAAACGCGGACGCGTGCGCAGAGCCAAACTTTACTATTTGCGCAAACTTCGCGGTAAAGCCGCCAGAATTAAAGAGAGAACTTCCTAACCGCCGAACCTTCCGGCGGTTTTTTTATCTTAAGAAAAGACATTCGCGTTATGCGCTCAAGCTCCCCCGGCTTGCGCGCCTGACCTTTTGATCGTTCGTTACAAATCGCCTGCCGGTTTGTAGTTCGGGAAAATTATTTTCATTTCGTCACCACCCGGTTTTAAAAAGAAGCGCGCCATGAAAATTGCGCCGTCAAACAATGCCGGTTAGTCGAACCTTCAATTAAAATGTTATTTTTCACATTGCTTTGAAATACCTTTCAGTCATATATTACTTATATCGAAATTTAAGAAAACAGAATGAGGCTCTTTTTGGGTTTTAATAACAATAAAATCAAAAAAGTCTTTTTATCGCTATTTTTGGGCGGATTAATCGCCGGGTGCGCCGTTCAGGGTCCCCCTTCCGGTGGTCCCGTTGACAGAACGCCTCCGGAAGTCGTTAACACCGATCCCTTACCCGCAACCGTTCATGTTCCGGTTAATACGGATCAAATTAGCGTAACCTTTTCGGAGCGGATGAAGGAAGGAACAGAGCGCAATAATCTGTTTATCTCTCCGCCCGTGCCCATCGAAACCGAGTGGAAAAAGGGACGAATATTACGGATTCGTTTGAAAGAACGGCTTGAACCGGAGCAGACTTACGTGTTGTCCGTCGGAAGCGGCTTGCAGGATTTACGCAACAATAAGATGAGCGGCAGTTATTTGCTCGCTTTTTCAACAGGCGATACCATCGATCAGGGCTCGATTGCCGGACGGGTTTACGGATTAAAACCGAATGAAACTTTTTACATCTTTGCCTATCTGTTTCGTGATTCAGCACGCTTTAATCCGTTTAAACAGAAACCCCATTACGTTTCCCAAACAGGGCGCGACGGAGACTACAAACTCAATTATCTGAAAACGGGTCTCTACCGGATTTTAGCCGTGGAAGACCGCAACCACAATCTGCGTTTGGACGCCGCCATGGAGCGTTTTGGCATAAGCTATCGGGATGTGTGGTTAACGGATTCATTGTCTTCGTTTAACGGGTTGGATTTTCAGCTTTCCGTTTTTGATACCATACCGCCGGCGCTGACAGGCGTAAGAGCCCTGTACAAAGATTTGGTGCGCGTGCGTTTCAGCGAACCCGTTGTTCCGGACAGCGCTGCAAAACCGGTTATCGCGGATAGTTTGAGCGGTGAAAAACTTTTTATTAAGGCGTTTGGCGAAAATCCCGAAAGCAAGAATTGGATGGATGTGATTACGGAAACTCTGGACAGCGCGCGTACTTACGTCATCCGCTTTAGTCAATTGAAAGACAGCAGCGGAAACAAAACCCGCGACCCGCTTGAAGCCTATTTTTCGGGAACCGCTAAAACCGATACAACTCATTTTAAACTTATCGCACATCTCCCGAAGGACAGCGCTAAAAATGTACGTCCGGAAACCCATGTCAAAATTAAATTCAATTTACCGGCAAACTGGAACGATGTGCAAAAACATTACAGCCTGACCGAGGCTTCCGGCGATACTATCGAGGGATTCTGGAAAATTAACACCTTGTACGACGCCGAGTTTATCCCGGCAAAGTCCCTTAAACCCGACGCCTCATATATTTCCTGTTTAAATTTGAAAGAAATTAAAAATTATCGCGAAAAAAGTGCCGAAGACACTTTGAGCCGGCATTATTTTACCATAATTTCACAAAAAGAATTAGGCGAGGTAAGCGGAACGATTAACGTCCGGCGAAAGACCGGGCATCCGTTTGTTTTGCGCCTTCGTCCATTGAGCGGAAGGCGGGTCGGATTAACCACAGTCGTAAAAAAGCGGCGTACGTTTCGTTTTGAATATGTGCCGGAAGGTGAATATCTTTTGGACGGATTTATCGATTTAAATGAAAATTCAAAATACGACGCCGGTTCGGTATTGCCTTTCCGTTTCGCCGAACCTTTTCGTTTTATGAGCGATACCATTAAGGTACGTAAGCGCTGGGAAACAGCGGGAGTATTAATCGAATTACCGGTGGGTCAATGACTAAACGAATGATTACCTTTGCAAAGGCGGAAGCCACAGGCAATGATTTTATAATCATAAACAGCCGCGAAATTCCGCGTGAATTTCTGACAACGGCGCAAATTAAAAGACTTTGCCGTCGGCGCTTCGGAATTGGAGCAGACGGTCTTATTTTTTTGGAAAGTAACCTGCAAAAACAAATGAGAATGCACTATTTTAACGCGGACGGCTCCGAGGGAGAGATGTGCGGCAACGGATTAAGAGCGGCAGCTTTGTATGCCTCGGTAATAGGGTTTTGCAGCAAGCGTCGGGAAGACGTTATTCTTGCCGGAGACGGAGAACATCGATTTTTCTTTAATCCCGACGACACCGTTTCGGTTGAAATATTAATTAAAGAAGGCAAAACCGCCGGGACGATAGATTTAAGTAAAGTTAAAATAGAAGCTCCGTTTAAGCCGATAGGATTTTTAGAAGTCGGCGTTCCTCATTTGGTAATAGAAGCGGACGAGGATATTGAAAAAGTTCCCTTTCTGAAAACAGCAAAACAGTTACGAAACCATCCGCTTTTCGGAAGCAAAGGAACAAATGTCAATCTCATTCAAAAAATCAGCGATCACGCCATTCGGGTTCGGACCTATGAGCGGGGAGTGGAAGGCGAAACCTTATCCTGCGGCACGGGGGTGACTGCCAGCGCTCTGCTTTTTTGGGAAAAGTATCAAAAAAAGAATAGACATCTGCAAATTGATACTAAGGGAGGCAAACTTAAAGTATCCGAAGATAAAGGTCGAATAGTACTAACAGGTCCGGCTCGTATTGTGTTTGTCGGGCAAATTACAATAAGTAACTGAACCTCCGGATATAAACAAAAACATGGGAGGTTAAAAATGCGTTATTTTTTAGTTTTTATTACTGTAATCTTCTTCACCTCGTGTGCGGTGTTTAAGCCTGCAAAAGAAGTTCCGCCCCCTTCTGCCAAAGAATCTACGGTTGCGGTGGAAGCCAAAATCGACAGCCTGATCGGTCAGGGGCTCGATTGGTACGGGCAGGCGAACGATAGCCTTGCCCTGCTTAGCTGGAATGAAGCGCTGAAACTGAATCCCGACATTCCGGATGTCCATAATTATATAGGAGTTCTTCTGAAAAAAAACGGGAAGCTGAAGCAGGCACTTACGGAATTCCAAAAGGCGATTGCCGCGGATAGCGCTTACTATCAGGCGATTAACAACGCCGGATATGTTTTGCTGTTGATGAATCGGTTTGCGGATGCAAAAGAGCATTTCAAAAGGGCTCTTGTGATTAATCCGGATTTTGAGAAAGCCAAGGATAATCTTAAATTGGTGGAAAGTATTCAAAACGGTGAACTGAATTGGGACGTGTTTTCATTGGCTGAAAACCTGAATATGAATATGGATTATCCGAAACAGATTAAAGGATATCAAAAGGTTTTGAAAATGGATTCCACCTACGCCAAGGCGCACAATAACCTTGCGGTGATTTATTATTACGAAGGAAAGATCGACAGCGCGTTCGTACATCTGCGAAAAGCGATTGCCAGTAACAAGGAATATCCCGAAGCCATTAATAATTTGGGATATTTACACAAGCAGCAGGGAAACTACGATCTGGCGATTCGTCTTTTTTTCAGGGCTTTAATGCTCAAGCCGCGATATATTGAAGCAATGAACAATTTGGGTGAAACCTATTTTCTGAAAGGCGAGTTAGAAAACGCCCGCCGGGTGTTCAATTCGGTGATAGAGCTGGAAAAAGACAATGCGGTTGCCAAGCAATGGCTGGCGCGGTTAAACAATCAAAATTGACAATTCATAAGGAGGTTGCCTATGCATATCGTCTTGATGGCAGGAGGAATGGGTACCCGATTCTGGCCGAGAAGTCGCCAAAACACACCCAAACAATTGCTTAATCTTATCAACGATAAATCGATGATTCGCACCACTTATGAAAGAGTGAAAGATTTAACTTCGGACGAAAAAATTCTGGTTATTACAAACAACGATTTAAAAGAAGCGATTCATGAGCATCTTCCCGAGCTGCCTGCGGAAAATATTATTGCCGAGCCGTTCGGGAAAAATACCGCACCCTGCATAGGATTAGCCGCCGCCATTATTCGAAAGCACGCGTCTCTTGAAGAACCCATGGTTGTTTTGCCCGCCGATCATTTAATACAGGAAGTGGATAAGTTTCATGAAATAATTAAGGTGGCTGTGGCTCATGCCCAAGAAGCCGATTCTCTGGTTACCATCGGAATCAAACCGACCTATCCCGAAACAGGATATGGCTATATTCAGCGCGGGGAGCCGGTAACAACAATTCAAAATCGCACGATTTACAAAGTAAGAACATTTGCCGAAAAACCAAATCTCGAAACGGCGCAGCTTTTTTTGGAGAGCGGCGATTTTTTATGGAACAGCGGAATATTTATCTGGAAAACCGGCACCATCTTAAAACAATTTGAAGAACATCACCCGGAAATGGCGGAAGGATTTGACCTGATTTACCGGAATGTTGGCACTCCGAAAATGGAAGAAATGATTTTGGACGTTTACATGCGCATCAAATCCATTTCCATCGATTACGCCATAATGGAGGTATCAAGAGCGGTTTACATTGTTGAAGCCGAATTTACGTGGAATGATATCGGCTCGTGGGAGGCGGCTTACTCCATTTCGCCCAAAGATGAAAACGCAAATGCCATTACCGCAAAAAATAGTGTTGTAATTGATTCCAGAAATAATTTAATTTATTCTCCGAACAAGTTAGTGGCTTTAATTGATGTTGAAAATTTAGCCGTTGTGGAAACAGACGACGCCATCTTGATTTGTAGAAAAGACAGTTCGCAAAGGGTTAAAGAAGTCGTGGATCATTTAAAGCGCAAAAAATTAAACGATTTTTTATGATAAGCTAAAGAATCTTTTTTTTCAACGAATGTAAATTCGGAGAGATCAATTGGCAGCCGTGCAAAAAAAATCTGTTGAAGTTAAAGAGCAGGAAGAAAAATTTTTTAAGGAACTGGTAGAACTATTGGAAAAATTGTCCATAAAAGTAAAGTACGATCGCGGACATTTTAACGGCGGTCTGGTTCGGTACAAAAATCAATTCTATTTGTACCTGAACAGGGCGGCAAAAACAAAAACAAAAATCGATTTAATACTTAATGAACTTCAATACCTGAAAATTCCGGAACAATATTTGTCCGGAGAATTAAGCCAATTTCTTCAAAGATCGTTGCCAAATCGATCGTTCTAAATTTTTAGGGGGTGCAAATTGGATTTCGAAGCTCGCGGAGCCAAGCGATTAGAATCAGAGAATTTATTGGCTTATCGATTATTTGATAAGCAGATGCAGGTCGTTTCCGAAGGCGTGGCAAAGACTCTGGATATCAGCCGAACCGGTATCAGCGTCGAAGCATTCGAGTTCATGGAGGTTGAAAGTAAAATAGAATTAACCATCGGCGTCGGTGCTGATGTTGTAAAAACAATCGGCACAATAAAGAATAGTAAAAAGCTGTCGGAGAAAATATTCCACATCGGTATTGAATTTGATTTTCTGAGCGAAGAAGACCTCGGTAAAATAGGAATGGTTTATCCGGAAATTTTTAAATAAACCCAAATTACTCACCGAATATCAATAAGTTATCAATTTTGTGAAGATGCGAAAAACAATTCTCATCTGCGCAATCTGTAACACCAAAGAAATCACAAATTATTCAAAGAAGAATGCAATAATGTGTCCGCTCTAAAAAGGTCTGTAAATGTCATTTCGAGGAGCGCAGCGACGAGAAATCTTTTGTTTTTATCGGAGTTATAAGATTTTTCTCTACGTTCGAAATGACAAAAACACCTTCATTAAAATTTTTCTGCCGCCTCCCCCCCAAAAAAAAATAGGTATGCCTTAAAACCAAATCTGACGGTCATTCAATGCGAAATCATGTTTTCGTTTTTTTAAATAAAAACGAGAATAGTGCAAATTATTTAAGAAAAAAAACAGAAAAACATTTTTTGAGTTGCTTTAGGGAATAATTATTTCTTAAATTACATGTCATCTTACCAGTGAAAAATTGATAACAATCGGAGATCAAATAAAATAGGATTAAAAATGTGACCAAAAGCATTTTGGATAATTCGTTTTATCAATATTCTTTAGATATTTCCAAAATGTAATTGAAGTGTTCCAAAAAAGAGGAGGGGAGAGCGTGCGTGTTGTTACCATTTTTCTAATTATTTTTTTATGGATGGCTTCTGCCTTAACCGCAGAAAGAAATCCCAGAATCGATTATTCACGTATTTTTAAAGGGCATGTTAAAACTTATAAATTCCGGACGGAAAAACTTTCTTATTTCGAACCGCAAACAACAGCGCCTTATCGTGAAGACGGTCTGTCAATTCAATCGGCTCCCATGGTTGCGGGAAAAATCAAAACAGATCATTCTGTGGCGATAAAGGTTGATTCGTCTCGTAACGGTTTTGGCTGGTTAAACCCGGGCATTCGCTCAATCGATCGTTTTGCCGGTACCGATGCCTGGGGCGCCGATGTGGATTTTCTTGTGGCAGGATATCGCCAATACATAGTTACAACAGTTAAAACGGGCATAATCGGCGCTACCACGGTAGATGTAGCCAACGGGCTTGAAAGCGGCGAAATTTACCGCCATGTGGAATTGAATCAGGATTTGTACGAGGGAACGAAAGGCGGAAGGTACCCCGGAGCGGTTGCGCTTGACCGCCCGTTCATTCATTTTAATCAATACAAAAGCGGGAACGCTTCCGATACTCCGGCTCTCTCGAATCCGTATATTATTACGGATTACGGATCCTACGGTTTAAACGGCGGGCTCTGGACGCCTTCCATGCGGATGGATGTGGGGTATAAACATTACAATTTTGAAAACAACCGCCTGTGGAACGGTCCCGTGGAGGTGGTAAAAGACGATGCCGGAACATATTATTACGCCGGAGTATATCGGAACTGGACGATTGAAGGCGAAAGTCAACCTTACGGCTATGTAATTTTAAACGCGGAAAGCGACGATCCCACCTCCGGTTGGACGATTGATACCAATCCGACAACGATCGACACGATGAATTTTTTCCTTTTTCCCTCAATCTCCATAAATAAAAGCGGTTTTGGCGTCTGCGTCGGTTTGGGGCATTCGGGT
>JAJRSN010000210.1 GCA_024278715.1 Calditrichota bacterium | reverse complement strand
GACCAAATTATTGTGGCGGTTGCCCGACGGATTGAAGATCGAGGGCGTTATCATTTACGAAGGCAAGCGGGTAACTTTTTGCATTTCTTCGCAGGTGGGCTGCGCGCTGGATTGTAAATTTTGCGCCACCGGAAAAATGGGTTGGCTGCGTGATTTGACAGCCGGCGAAATTGTGGAACAGGTGCTGCAAATGAAAAAGCTGGCGCTGCGTCCGCCCACGAACATCGTTTTTATGGGCATGGGCGAACCCTTGCTCAATTACGACGAAGTAATGCGCGCCGCCGAAATTTTAGCCGATGAAGAGGGCGTGAATTTCAGCCGTAAAAAAATCACCGTTTCTACCAGCGGAATCATTCCGGGAATCCGAAGAATGGCGGAAGAAAATCAGCCTTTTAAATTAGCCGTTTCTTTGAACGCCTCCGATCAGAATAAAAGGGAACGGGTGATGCCCGTTGCGCGCAAATATCCGTTAAGCGAATTAATGAAAGCCGCCGGAGATTATTACCAAAAAACGCGGAAACGTATTACTTTTGAATACGTTCTCATCGCCGGATTTAATGATTCCGCGGAAGACGCCCGCAATTTAGTGAAAATAACGCGCCGCATCCCCTGTAAAATTAATATCATTCCCGTCAACTCGGAGGATGCGGAATTTCCCGCGCCTTCGCCGGAATCGGTTGCCCGTTTCGAGCAAGCGGTTCAAAACAGCGTTTACGCCGTGACTGTTCGCAGCCGCAAGGGTTGGGATATCCGGGCAGCCTGCGGAATGCTTTACGCGAGCAATGAAAAGATCCGGCTATCCGCAAGGCAAAAAGCACAGCAGACGGAGCGCAAAACAAGATAAGGGTAAAAAACATTTTTCTTCTCAACCAGAAACGTTAGAAGTTTATGCGCTTCTGGGCTGAATTTTGCCCAAGGCTGAGAGGGTGAACGCTAAAAATTTTCAGGCGATCTGAGTTTATCCCAACCGCGGAAAAAGACTGCTTTTCTTTTCGCCTGACAAAGACGGAGCAGGGCTGGGAGAAGGCGGAAAAATTAATAGGAATAAACGACTATGGACTGGATGTTAATTCTGTTTTTGATTATTGCGCTGGCATATTTTACGATTTTACATTTTGTCTTTTGGGGATTGAAAAGACTGCCAGTAAAAGAAAAAACAAACTATCCCTCCGTGTCCGTCATCATCGCCGCCCGCAACGAGGCTAAGCGCATCGAACCGACTTTGAGGTCGCTGGAAGGGCTTGATTATCCGTTGAAGCAATACGAAATCATTTTTATTGACGACGCTTCGACCGACGAGACGCCCGCAATTATTTCCGAATATTGTAAAAAACATTCCAACTGGAAACTCATCCGGCTCACCGAACGCGACGATTTTGCCAGCGGTAAAAAACGGGCGTTAAAAGAAGGAATTAAACACGCGAAGGGCGAAATTATTTTTACGACCGATGCCGATTGCGTTGTGCAGCCCGGTTGGCTGAAGTACATGACCGCCTATTTTGAACCGCAAGTGGGAATGGTGTTGGGCTATTCGCCCCTTAAGCGTTTAAAAGGCTGGATGAATTACTTATTGCAGTTCGATAATTTGTTTTCGGCTATTGTCGCCGCCGCGCCCGCGATGTGGGGCTTTCCTTTAACCAGCGTGGGACGGAATTTAGCTTACCGCAAATCGGCGTATCAGGCGACGGGCGGATTTGACGCCTTGAAAAATTATCGCAGCGGAGACGATGTCTATTTAACCGAACGCTTCCGGCAAAAAAGCGAGGATAAAATTACCTTCTGCGCCCATCCGGCAACCTTTGTGGAAACTCTGCCACCCACCGCCTTTAAACAATTCTGGAATCAGCAAATCCGTAAAAACAGCAAAACGCTGCGCAAAAGCTTTAGCACAACGCTCGCCTCGATATTTGCGTTTGTGGTTTATTCCTATTTGTGGGCGTTCCCTTTGGTTAAACCCGAATATTTGAACGTCTGGCTTGCGGTTATTGCCCTGAAATTGCTGTTGGAATTTCTGATTCTCTCTCAAGCCGCGAGCATTTTCCGCAGACGATGGTTAATCCCGGCGTTGCCGGTTTTCCAGTTTGTGTATCCCGTGTTTATTACTTTTTTTACTATATTGGGCGCATTGCAAATTTATCAATGGAAAAAAGATTGATAAATCGCTAAATTCGTAATGCGCATTGCAGTTGACCAGTATTAATATTACCGGCGGAAGGTTGAATCCGGATGAAAGAGATGCTGAAACAAAAATTCACCTTTGTTTTAAAATACTTTGTCGGATTTGCGTTGCTGATCTGGATTCTTGCCCGGATCGACCGGCAACAGATGATGCAAACCCTGCTTTCAATTAAAATCGATTCGCTTTTGATTGTTTTAGCTTTGTCCGTTGTGAACCTGACCGTTCAGTACCGGCGCTGGAAATTTTTAATCGAACAGCAGTCAAGCGATTTTAACGCGCGCGATCTGATTCCCTCGTTCTTTGCCGGATTTACGTTACGATTAATTTTGCCCGGCGGACACGCCGAAATCAGCAAGGTGTTTTTGCTGCCCGGTAAAAAAAGCGGAAAAGTAATGGCTTTTGCCGTGGAAAAATTCTTCCAGACTTATGTGAAATTTGTTCTTGTTTTAGCGGGACTGCCTTTTCTTTTTCCGGCGCAGCGCTGGATTTTTATCGGGCTGCTTTTTTTGGCTGTCGCCGTTTATCCTTTTTTACCGCGAGTATGGGGAACAAACATTTTCCGAAAATTTCAGGAAAAAGAGGTGAATTATCATCGAATATTTTTACGCGCTTTGTTGTATTCGCTGGGAGTTTTTATCTGCCTGATTCTGCAATATTACGTTTTGTTAAACGCCGCACATAGTATTGAATTCAATCAAACCATGCTGGTGGTAATTTACATTTGGGGAGCGGGATTAATTCCGGTTTCGGTTTCGGGATTGGGCGTGCGGGAAAATATCGCCGCCATTTTGCTAAAACATTACGGAATTCCGGCTTCAACCGCGGTCGGACTGTCGCTATTCGTCTTTTTTATTAACGCAATTATTCCGGCGCTTGTGGGAATCTTTTTTCTTTACCGCAGGCAGCACCATTTTAAGGACGCTCAAACAACGCTGAAGAAAGTCTCGAATCAATTGTACGAATACGGGAAAAAGCAATTTTATAAACGTTGACCGACCGCAGATTAAACTGATGACGCTGATCTCGCAGATAAAGTAAAGGTTCCCTTTTTGATTTTCAGTGCCTTAATAAGAGAAGTTGTTTTCTATCGACTGCAATTTTAAATTTATTTTATTTTATTCTCTGTGCGCTTTGTGACTTCTTGGTGCTCTTTGCGGTTATAATTTTCCGTAGATTGAGTTGAGGTTTTTTGATTTATTTTGTAAATGAGAAAGTTGAGATAAATAAGTGATTGAGCATGAATTTTAGCGGAATCATTCTCGGAATAGTTTTAATTTTGGGAACGGCGTCGGCGCAATCCGTAAAAATCGACAAGATTTTAGACGGTAACCGGTTTTTAACCTCCTCCGGGCAGGAGGTGCGGTTGGCTTATGTGATTTCGCCGTCCGTTCGCTCCTCCGATCCGCGCGAAGCAAACTTAGCCCGAAAAATCATGGCTTACGCCGAAAAGATTTTC
Organism: Calditrichota bacterium; assembly: GCA_024278715.1. Lineage (GTDB taxonomy): Bacteria > Calditrichota > Calditrichia > Calditrichales > Calditrichaceae > Caldithrix. The sequence goes on along the minus strand of JAJRSN010000210.1, from coordinate 2,086 downwards.
AAAGAAAAACGCACGGAAATCGTTCCGATAGATACCGTCGAAAGCGGCGCGCTGCTGATTTTGGTTTATCAGAAATTTCCCCTGCAACGAATAAATGTGAACCTCGAATATCTACGAAAAGGCTACGGGAAATTTGATTCTTCGGCAAAGATGAGCGACAGTACCGATTACCTGAAAGCGCAGCGGATGGCGAAAAGACAAAAAGCGGGCGTCTGGAATCTGGATGTTTACCGTGTCCGATACATTAATCCCTACCATTATCTGCGCGCCACAGCCGGTTTTATTCCCATAAAACAAAACGAAGTAACCAGTTGGGTTGCCATACCCTCCATTACCGTCGGATATCATTACGGAGACCTGTTGCCCGTTTTAAAGCACAAAGATTTCATGCTCTCGCTTTCCGCAGACGCGGGTACCTATTGGCTGCTCTCTTTTCCAACAGCCAAAGCCGGCGCGGAGATTAATATCAAGAATTTTTACGCGCGTTTTATGTTCGGCGCATTAATGCCCTTAATGATCTTTGACCGTTTTTCGGAATTTGATATTCTGCTGCCCGTAAAAACACTGGAAGCGGGTCTCAGAATAAAGAAAAAAAACGGCAATTGGATAGGATTGGAATGGAGTTATAACCGAATCGGGTTCGAGCGGGATGATCCGCTGACATTTATGCGCTTTATGATAGTGATGCCGATTTTGTAAATTTTAACTAAGCGGTATCATGCTTCGGGCGGGCGTGAAGCGGCAGGAGACGGTATTTTGCCGAATTCTGAATTGAAAAAAGGAAGAAAGACGATTGGAAGAATATGAATCGTAAGCTTTTAGATAAACTCACGTTTTCCGTGGTTCCTTTTAAAGCGGCGTTTCGGTCTCTTTTTATTTTTCGGGTGTCTCATACTCCGCGGCGCATTTGGAATTTGTGGAAAATTTTATTTTCCATGCAGATTTCACGCCTGCTGAAAACGCCTTTTGTTTGGGGAATTCCCCCCATGGTGATGATCGAACCGACCAATATCTGCAATCTTAAGTGTCCCTTATGTCCTTCGGGTAACGGAGACATGGCGCGCCCGCGCGGCAGATTAAGTCTTCAGAATTTTAAGAAATTACTCGATGACATCGGGCGGCATGTTTATCAAATTCAGTTCTGGAATCAGGGCGAACCGTTTTTAAATAAAGAATTTTTGGACATGGTGCGTTACGCAAAAAAATACGGAGTGATGACTCAAACTTCGACCAACGGTCATTTCATTCGTTCGCTTGAAGACGCCTTAAGTATTGTAAATTCGGGACTTGATCAGATCATCTTTTCGCTGGACGGCACCAATCCCGAAACTTACGCCAAATACCGCGTCGGCGGGGATTTTAATATTGTGCTGAAGGGGCTGGAATTTCTGTCGCAAGCTAAAGAAGAATTGAAGAGTCGCACACCGTTGATTGAGCTGCAATTTTTGGTGTTTAAACACAATCAGGACGAGTTAGTCCGCATTGTGGAGATCGCCAAAAAAAATAAGGCGGAGCGAATCGCGTTTAAAACAGCGCAGATTTATTCCGATGAGCAGGGCTTTGAATTTTTACCCGGGGATGAATCTTTAAATCGCTACGAATACGACGGACAACATTTTAAATTGAAAAGCGAATTGCCGAATTGGTGTAAACGTTTGTGGCTGAACACGACGATTAACTGGGACGGATCGGTTAGTCCCTGTTGTTTTGATAAAGACGCCGATTTTGCCATGGCGTATTTGTTTGAGGAAAACATCCGGTTTAAGCAGGTTTTTAAGAATAAAAAGTACCGGGCGTTCCGGCGGAAGATTTTAACCGACAGGAAATCGGTTGAAATGTGCCGCAATTGCACGGAGGGAATGGAAGAACCTTACGCGCGGATTGTGGAGCTGAATGACGAAGTCTCGCTGCGGCGGTTTATCGCGGAATCGAATCAGCCTTTAGCGGAAGAAGCGTCTTCCGAAGCCTGAACGCGCGTCCGCACCAGAAGATAACCCTTTAAAGGATCGAGCTCATTCCGCAAAAGCAGTTCGGTTTTGCAGGCTACCGCGTCGATCAAAAGATCGTAGGTGTAAGCGATTTTGTG
>JAJRSN010000209.1 GCA_024278715.1 Calditrichota bacterium | reverse complement strand
GAATCTTAACGGCAAAAAAATTGCCGACAGCCGCAAACCGGTATTTGTGTTCGATGCGATTAAGCCGCCCAAAAAAGACGATATTTCTGATCTTGTGATTCACGATGCGTCCGATGAAATCCGCAATCTGCTGACAAAAAATCAAATTGCTTTTCGGAATTTTAAAGAAGGATTTGAGTCGGCAAAGATCGTATTTGTAAACGCCGGCGGTCTGGATAAGGACTTTTTTAAGCGGAAAACCGAACTGACGAGCTTTGTCCGGCTGGGCGGCGTTTTGATCGTTCAGGAGCCGTCCTTTGGAGTTTCGGCGGAAAAAGAGATTCCGCTGCTTGACGAACTTTCGCTGCACGTCCAATTTCGCGAAGACCCTGACCGCGGCGGTTATGATTCTTATGTGTTTCCTACCGATCCGCGGCAGCGTTTGTGGAAAAACATCGAACCGCGCCATTTGCAGTTTTTCAACGGAGGTTTTGGCGGCGAAATCGTCAGTCAATACAATGTGCATCCATCGCTGCCGTACCATGCCGCGGCTGTCTGTCATCTTTCGCTTACGGTTCCGGCGGTGCTCGAAATTCCCTACGGCGAGGGCTGGGTAATCGTTTCGCGTCTGCAAATCCGCGGCAGACTGAATGCCGAGGAAAAAGAATCCGGCTTGTTCGACCGCCGTTACGATCCCGTGGCTGAACGGTATTTTTGGAATTTACTTCTTGCTTACGCGGGCAATCGTTCGTATCATCAAAAGATCAAAAACATTTTGGACAAACAGCCGGTGTACATTTCGCGGGTGCGCGTTTCTTCCGGCGACGCCTATCCGGCTGTTGACGGCAAAATGAGCACGCGCTGGAGCAGCGATGCAAGCGATCCCCAATGGTTGTGGCTCGATTTTGGCAAACCGACTGAATTGCAAAAGATGATCATCCATTGGGAAACAGCCTACGGAAAGGAATACAAAATTCTGATTTCGGATGACAATCAAAACTGGCGCGCCGTTTTCCACGAAAAGAATTCCGACGGTCGGGAAGATGAGATTGATTTGAACGGAGTAAAAGCGCGTTACCTTAAAATCGACTGCCTTCGCCGCGGCAAGCAATGGGGCTATTCCATCTGGGAGGTGGAATTTAAATAAGATGTAAAAAAGTATACCGATGGGAATGTAAAAAAGTGCGCATGGAAATAAACCTTGTTTTGAGAATTTTTAACCGCCTGTTCCCGTTTCTTTTTGTCGGGAGTCTGCTTATTATTGTTTCGTGTGCTAAAAAATCTTCCGACCAAAACCCATACCCGCTGATTGTGGGGCAGCGGACTTTTACGCTTGCAGAATTTCGCCGTAATTACGAATTGGATCCGGCTTTTCCCGGTTACGTAAAGGGCGAACAGGGGCTTAAAGAATACGCCGAAGCGCTGGCGGATCGGATTTTAGCTGCCAAACGGGCTGATGACTAAGGTCTTTTCGATCGCCCGCAAATCCGCCGCCTTTTGGAATATAAACGGCAAACCGCCGCCGTTCACCGATTGTATGAAATCGAAATAGAAAAAAGAGTTTCGGTGAGCGAGGAAGAACTGCGTCAAGCCTATCGGCGTTCGGCTGTGCGGTTTAGCGTAAAACAGATTTTCGCCAAATCCGCGGAATCGGCGCAAAAATATTACCGCGAATTGCGGAGCGGCGTTCCTTTTGATTCGGTGGTCGTTCAAGCGGAAAACGAAGGGCAGATGAAGGCTGAAGACGCTTACCTCGACGATGTTGCCTGGGGCGATTTGGATGAAGCTCTGGAAAGCGTCATCTTTAATCTTCCGCTTCGACAATACTCCAAACCCGTCAAATCGTATCAGGGCTATCATATTTTAATGGTGACCGACCTGAAAAAAAATATCATGTTGACGGAGTCCGAATTTTTGCGAAAACGCTCCTCGCTTCGTAAAAAACTCAAAGCGCGAAAAGCCGCATCTCTTGCAAACGAGTATGTTAAAAAATTGATGGAACCGTCGGAAGTGCGGATCAAAGCAAACGCCTTTCGCGCGGTAACAGAAGCTTTGGGTCTGGGAAGCGATCAGCCGAAGAAAACATTTTTCCGGCGTCAAAAATTTCTTTCGGACGGCGAATTGCGGGAGGCGGAAGAACGATTAACAAATCAGCTTGACAAACCTTTTATGCTCAGTAAGCGCGAACAATGGACCATCAAAGATTTTCTGGATATTCTCGGGCAAATACCGCCCGAAGCCAGACCCTCCGTCAGGTCAATCGCAGCCTTCCGCGACGAAATCGGTATTCTCATCCGAAATCGTTTTTTATTAAAAGAAGCGAAAAAGAGGGGACTGGATAAAGGTTCGGCGATTGATTCGACGGTCGCGGCTTTTAAAGGCGATTACGCCTACAATTTTTACCTGCAGGAATATTTCACCTACGTGCCGGTTCCCGATGAAATAAAAAATTACTACGCGGCTAAAAAAGCGAAGAAAAAAATCACGCGCCTGCCGCCAAAATCCATTCTGCCGGGGATGCGCCGCGAAGAAGATTACCGCTTTTATTACGCCGCCCGCAAGTTGCATCGCGATTTAATATCGCTGTTTCCCGATGTTGCCGTCCGGGTTAACGACGATCTGTTGCGTTGTGAGGCTAAGCGCATTGACTGGCAAAATCCCATTCGCATGTTTGTGGTTGAACGGCAGAGCAGTTTTTAATATCGTCGGACTGATGAAATTTTTTCGCCTAATTCGTTAATCGTTATTCGTTAAGCGTGTAAGCGTTAAGCGGCATTTCCAGTTTCTCGTCACGCAAGACCGGCTTTCCTCTTTCTGCTTTCTCTTTTTTCATTTTTCATTTTTC
>JAJRSN010000208.1 GCA_024278715.1 Calditrichota bacterium | reverse complement strand
GGAAGGATTTATTAGGTGATAAAAAGATAAACATTCTTGGCGGATCGGGGACCGCAATGATTGGTTTAAAATATATTGCCAAATATCCCGAAAAAGTTAACCGGGCTTTTTTGATGAGCTTTTTTAAGGACGCAAAAGGAAGCAGTGAATCCGGCGTTTTGTTTTTCAAAAATTTTTTGGAAAGTAATCACTTAAAAAAAAGATATGAGGCGGCGCTGCAAAATCCTGAAATCGAAAGGACTCAACTCCTCTTTTTAATCCAGCGATTATTGTATTTTGACAAAAACGAAGTTAAACAAATGATCATTGAAATAAGCGAAAACAACTTGAGCAGATATAAAAAATATACCGGACTATTGGGTACTGTGGACTTTTTTATTCGTTCCGTCCGGAAATACAAACCATGGACTGTGGTGTTCATGTATGAGACCAACATTAAAACTTCATTTGATGAAATAATCGATATTAATTACCCCTTTCTAAAAATAGCGGAACCCCTCCTAAAAATATATGGCTCCACATCCCAATACAAGCAGCATCTTTTTGACATAAAAAACCTTAAGGACGTGAATACCGAAATATTGCTGGTGGGAGGAACATTGGATCAGGTTGCTCCCCTGAATGAACTGGAAAGAATTCACAAAGAATTACCGAATTCGGAATTTGCTGTTTTTGAAGCATATCATTGCTTGCAATCACCGGCAGAATCGAAAGAATGCAGAAATAATTTAGCCAACTTGTTTTTCATCTATGGCTGTAATTCCAAAGAGATTCGGGATTACCTGGAAAAATCCAAACCAAATAATACGTTCATAAAATTTTGTGATCATTCAAATTAAAAACGGCAAAAAATCGGTTTGGATGGGTCGTTTAAGGCTCTTGTTAACTCATATTCCGGACGGCAAAGCAAGATTTACGGGAAAAGCCATTTGCCTTAAAACATGATAACCAAAAGAAAATGCAATAGGTTAAAATTTACAATCAAATCCCGAAAGATATTTGAGCAAAACTTGAAAATATCTATTTCTTTTTTTAAGTTAGTAAGCTTATGATGCTTATCGTTAAAAAGATAAGTTTTACCGGAGAGGTGCGAGAGCGGTTGAATCGGCACGACTGGAAATCGTGTGTACCCCATGGGTACCGTGGGTTCGAATCCCACCCTCTCCGCTTTTTAATTGAAGCATAAATCCCGGAGAGGTGCCGGAGTGGTTGAACGGGGCGGTCTCGAAAACCGTTGAGGCTTTACGGCCTCCGGGGGTTCGAATCCCTCCCTCTCCGCAATGACCTTATAGATAGCAGGGCTTGCAGCGACGGCGCAAACCCCGTTATTTTTTTATGACCAATCTTAAAGCAATCTGAGTTTAAGGCTTAAATTGCCCACTTTCTTTGCAATGGCAAACCCGCCTGTTTTTAAAAGAAATTCCGTCGCTTTTAATTTATTGTTGCCCTTGATTGTAAATTATTCTATCTTTTTCCAGTCGGGGAAATTCTAACAAAGGAGACATCATGTTTTCTGCGCAAACCTATCACCAAAGACGTGCTCGGTTAAAATCCAACTTAGATTCCGGTATCCTGCTTTTTTTGGGCAATGAAGAATCGCCCATGAATTATCCCGCCAATGTCTATCCATTCCGCCAGGACAGCACTTTTCTCTATTATTGGGGCATCGATTTACCCAATCTTGCCGCCGTAATCGATCTCGACGAAGATCGCGAAATCCTTTTTGGCGATGAGTTTACCGTCGATGACATTGTCTGGATGGGACCTCAACCCGCTATTAAAGAACTTGCGGAACAAGTATCCGTGCGGGATACACAACCGGCTAACCAACTATTTTCTTATCTGCGAAAAGCGCTCGAATCGGGTCGCAAAATCCACTTCTTACCACCCTATCGACATCATAATATTTTGAAGCTCGGGAATCTCCTCGGAATTCAACCCGATTTTATCAAAGACTACGCTTCGGTTCCTTTCATCAAAGCGGTGGTCGCCCAGCGTTCGCTTAAATCCGAGGAAGAAATTGACGAAATCGAAAAAGCTCTTGACATCACCTATGAAATTCATGTGGAAGCCATGAGACGCGTCCGCCCCGGGCTTTACGAACACGAAATCGCCGGTATTTTAAGAGGAATTGCCATGAGCCGCGGCGGATCGCTTTCCTTCCCTCTTATCTTTTCGGTCCATGGTGAAATTCTGCATAATCCGCATCAATTGAATCGAATGGAAAAAGGACAGTTGGTCGTCAACGATTGCGGCGGAGAGGCTCCGAGTCGCTATGCGGGCGATATCACGCGCACTCTTCCCGTTTCCGGCAAATTCACCGAAGAACAAAAAGCGGTTTATCAAATCGTTTTGCAGGCGCAAACAACCGCTATTGAAATGATAAAACCGGGGATCAAATACAGGGATATTCATCTGCACGCGGCTGCCACCATCGCCTTAGGTTTAAAAGAACTGGGCTTACTGCGCGGAAACGTTGACGATATGGTTGAAGCCGGGGCTCATGCCCTGTTTTTTCCGCACGGTTTGGGACACATGATGGGACTGGACGTGCATGACATGGAAGATCTGGGCGAAGACTATGTGGGTTACGACGAAACCGTTGAACGAAGCAAACAATTCGGATTGGCTTACCTGAGATTAGCTAAAGAGCTGCAACCCGGTTTTGTCTTAACCGTTGAGCCGGGCATCTACTTTATTCCGCAGCTAATCGATCAATGGAGTCAAAAGTCGCTTTTTAAGGAATTTATTAACTACGATAAAGTCGATCAGTATCGCAATTTCGGCGGCATCCGCATCGAAGACGATGTATTGGTTACCGATAACGGGCATCGCATTTTAGGAAAATTAATCCCCAAACAAATAGACGGAATTGAAGCCATCATGCAATCATAATCTTTTAACACAAACAAACCGCTACCATACAGAAGAAAAGGTGTTAATGGTTAATGGTTAATGGTTATTGGTTAGTCGTGATGCGTGATAAGTGACAAGGAATAAGGGGCAATTGACGAGTAGCCAGCACCCCTTAACCCTTACACCCTTAACTATTAACAGATTCTGCCAAAAAAGATGCAAGGATTTTAGTGTTATTATATTAACCCGGCGGGCTTCCGTTTGATCAAACTCGTCTTCCTGAAGCGTCCCGGTGCGGCAAACCTAATTCGGTAACCGCTTTCAAATCGTCCTGATTCAAAACGGGCCCTTCGACGCATAACCGAATACCCGAGCCGTCCAGCGTGCACTGTCCGCAAATTCCGATGCCGCATTTCATATATCGTTCCAGGCAAAATTCGTAAGGAATACCCAACGGATCGATCAATTCCTTTATCTTAACAAACATAATTTCCGGCCCGGCGGCATATATAAATTCGATTTTTTCTTTTTTAATAATTTCGAGGAGATCGTCGGTAACCAAACCTTTTTTACCCAGCGTTCCGTCATCCGTGGTGACATAACAGTTTGAAGAACGGCGTCGAAAATCGTCAACAAAAATAACCTCGTGAGCCGTCGCCGCTCCGAGCAATGACACAAAACGAAAATTCCGGTCTGACAATTCACGGGCAAGAATACGCAATGGCGCAATGCCGATTCCTCCGCCGATTATTAACGCATTATCGCGAAGGGTAAATCCTTTTCCGAATGGACCGCGGATTCCCACCAGTTCGCCGACTTTCAATTTCATCATGGCGCCGGAAAAGACGCCGTAAGCTTTAACCGAAATTTCCAGCCAGTCTTCGCCGATAGCGGAGACGGAGTACGGCTTTTCATCTATCCCGGGCAGCCAAACATTTACAAACTGACCGGCATCCGCGTCCGTCACCCGGTCAAAATAAAAGCTCTTCACACCCGGTCCATGCTCAACAATTCGTTTGACGGGAAAGGTCTGCATCAAATCACTCATGCGCTCCGCCTCTGATTTCTTCGATAGATTTAAATCCGTGTCGGTCGAGATATTCCCGAATGCCCTGTTCTATTTTTTTGAACACGTCAATTCCCTGATAGTACACTCCCGTTCCTATTCCGATCAAGGTAGCGCCCGCTAAAATCATTTGAACGGCGTCTTCGGGAACGGTCACCCCTCCGGTTCCGATGATAGGAATATTCACCGCCTTGTACACTTCGTAAACCGATTTGACGGCAATGGGCAAAATAGCAGGACCCGACACGCCGCCCGTTTTATTGGAAAGAATGGGCTTGCGAACTTCAATATCGATCAGCATTCCCGGACCGACCGTATTGATTGCTGTGATCGCGTCGGCGCCGTGTTCTTCGCAGACGCGCGCCAGCCGTGCAACCCCGGGCCCGTGGGGACCCAATTTAATCGAAACCGGAATGTTCCCGGCGTTCTTTTTCACAATTTCCGTTATCTTTGCCGTATCTTTGCAGCTATTGCCGAAGGGCTGTCCGAATTCGGAATGCACGTTCGGACAGGAAATATTAACCTCAATCAAATCCGGTTGCGCCTCGACGGTTCGTCTGGTCACTTCGGCAAATTCATCAATGGTTCTGCCGAAAACAGAGGCAAATATGGGCGCGTCGCATTGCCGCTTGAACAGACGTATTTCTTTCACCATTTCATCGATGCCCGGATTGGAAAGACCCACCGCGTTCAACAATCCGTGCCTAAAAGGAAGGATGCTGGGGTTTTTGTGCCCTTTGCGCCACTCGATGTTAAACGACTTGGTGGTAACCGCGCCGGCTCCTCCGAATTCCACCACCCTTCTCATCGACGAAGCGGTTAAGCCCAGAATACCCGACGCCAAAACCGTTGGATTCTTTAACTTTAGATTTAAAAATTTTACTTGTGACATTATTAAACTCACTTAATAATCGGCTTCAGCTCGGAACGATCGAAAATGCGTTCGCAAAAATTGCACCTTACCCGATTGCTCTCTTCATCCACGGCATGAAAAAGCGTTTCGATTCCCGATTCCAGATTGGTAACGCAATTGGGATTTTTACACAGTAAAAGATTTTTAATCACTTTCGGAGCCTGAACAACAACTTTGCTGTAAACCCGATAATCTTTAATTGCTTTAATAGTTACACCCGGAACGACAATGGAAATGTGTTGAATAATTTCAGGAGAAAGGAATTCCAACTGCATTTTGATAAGATCTTTTCGTCCCATCTTTTTACTGTCGTAGTTCAAACCAAGTGTAACCGGAACGTCCTGCATTTCTTCGTAACGTGAGATTATTTCCAGAATTTTAACGCCCTCGCCGGCAGGGATGTGGTCGATCACTATTCCCAGCTTAATTTTGGGAATCATCAATACTTTTTCGTTTCTTTTGCTCATATTTTAACTCCAAGATGTTTTAATAAGATAGCCTCGCGCATAATAACGCCGTTTCGCGCCTGAGGAAAATAACCCGCATATTTGGTTTTATCCACATCATAAGCGATTTCATTAACGCGCGGCAGTGGATGCAAAACACGCAGATGCGGTCTGGCTTCTTCTAACATGGCTGCGGTTAACAGGTAACTATCTTTTACTTTTTCGTATTCGAGCAAATCCGGAAAGCGCTCCCTTTGAATGCGTGTCATGTACAGAATATCGCATTTGGAAATGGCTTCTTCCAAATGGTTGGTTTCGTAAAAATGGTACTTATTGGGTTCGTCGGTCATCATAAAATATTTCGGCAGGCGCAAAGATTCGGGCGCAACTAAAATGAATTCCGTAACGTCAAATTTCATTAAAGCGCGAATCAAAGAATGCACGGTACGTGAATATTTTAAATCGCCCACAAAGGCGACCTTAATTCCGGAAATTTTACCGAGGTCTTTTTCGATGGTGAAAATATCCAACAGGGTTTGCGTGGGATGTTGGTTTGACCCGTCGCCGGCGTTGATTACCGGTATGGAACTGACTCGCGCAGCCAGACGAGCGGTTCCCTCTCCGGGATGGCGAATAACCATGATGTCGCAATAATTTTCTACCGTGTGAATCGTATCCGTAAAAGATTCGCCTTTGGAAACCGAAGTAGCCGATTGTTCGGCAAACCCGATTACCCCACCCCCGAGACGATGCATTGCCGATTCAAAGCTCAAACGCGTTCGGGTGCTCGGTTCAAAAAACATGGCAGCCATGATTTTGCCCTGTAACAACCGGAACCGTTCATCGGCGGGCAGCTTTTCCACCGAATGCGCCAGCTTCAGGTAATCTTTGATCTCGTCAACCGTGAGATCTTCCATGGAAATTAGGTCTTTTTTCATAGCATTCCTCTATCTGATAGCATTGTAATTTATTGTATTGTTTTGGAATTTCGATGTCTTCACTATTCCAACGCTTTTTTAACCCTTCATGATATCAGCCATATTTTCATCAAGCATTTTTAATATTTTGTCGGAATTTAACATGTAATCAACCTCCCAAAACGCCTTGCCGTTTTTTATTTTTCAACTTCCCTTCCCGCCTGTTCCAGATAGACCACAGGATCGGGAGCGTTCAACAACGACCGCCCCACAATTAAATAATGGGTTTGCAAAAAATCAAATTGTCCGGGATCGCCTCCCTGCTTGCCGAAACCCGGGGAATAGAAAATACAATCTTCCGGTTCCGAAAGCTCACGAAAAACATTTTTAACCGCTTCCGGTTTTGTTAAAGGCACGACAAAATTCCTTACTCCCAATTTGTAAGATCGTTTGTAAATATCCAGCACCGCAGAATCGTCCAGATAGCCGCCTTCGGACAGCCGATATTTGGGATGGGTCATAATGCCGCCGACAATCACCGTAATCCGTTCTTCCTGCAAGGCTTTTACCCAGGCTTCCAGCGTAGCGGGACCGGCTTGCGGGAATAAAATAACCTCGTCCATTCCGCTTTTTTTCATCAATTTTGCAAAACGGCTGCCCATATCGGGAATATCCGTAGCCGCCTTTTGATGATCATAAATGATCGGTTTCGCGGAAATCTGACGAATGGTTTGCGCAACAGCGGGCAAGCCGTTTGTCAAACCGGCAATAAATCCGATTTTGTATCCGTAAATCAAATCCGATCGATCGACTTTTTTCACAAGACTTTTAATCGCCTCTAAATCTTCGATGTCGAGGGCTGGAATGAATTTTCGAACGCGCTGCATTTATTCTCCTTCGTAAAATCTTTGCATCACTTCAAAATTGGGATTATTGTTTAATTTCAGATAGTCGATAATATCCTGCAAAGTAATCAACGCCTCAAACCTGACGCCCGGGATTTCGGCGGTTTGATTTTTGGTTCGGCGATCCACTGTGACCAAAATTCCTTCGATCTGAGCCTCAAACGACTCCCGCAAAAGTTTTAAAGCCTCCAATTTGGTTCCGCCCGTGGTTAAAACGTCGTCAATAATTAAAACCCGGTCTCCCTTTTGCGGCTGGTAACCCACAAACACGCCGCCTTCCCCGTGCTTTTTTGCTTCTTTGCGATTATAAAAAGTGTAAATGGTTTGATTGTACATTTGATGGTAAGCCATTGCCGTGGCTGTAACCAACGAGATCCCTTTGTAAGGAGGTCCGAACAGCGCGTTCGTTTCGGAAAAGGTCCGCCGGATTTTTTGAGCCAGGGCTCTTCCCACAAAATGATAAGCAAAACCCGAATTGACATCGCCTAAATTTATAAAAAAAGGGGATTTCATCCCTGATTTCAGAGTGAACTCCCCAAATCGTAACGCCTTTTGCTCAATCAGAAATTCAATGAACTGATTGGCGTGAATCGGATTTTCTTTAAATTGCCTTTCCAGGTGACTCATTCGGAAATTTCCCTTTCTGAAATTTTACGATTCCGTTAACCAATGTCAGCTCGACATTCCATCGAAATTCAAACCGATCATAAATATTTAATCCGCTTTTGGTGATTACCGTCTGATTCGGCTGCGGTTCATCCAGTCGTTTAACAAAAACCAGATCCGCCCAGTTGCCTTCTTTAATTCCGTCGCGTCCCTCAATATCATAGCAGCGAGCCGCGGAACGGCAGATGAGTTGATGCAATTGTTCCCAGTTAATAATTCCTTCGTCTATCAGATGCAGCATCTGGGGCAGCACCCATTCTATTCCCGCAATGCCCGAGGGAGGATTTGAGCTTTGTTTTTCTTCCGGAGTGTGCGGAGCGTGATCCGTGCCGATAAAATCGACAATGCCTTCCGACAAAGCCTTAAGCAATTTTTGCTGATCCTTTTTTGTTCTGATGGGGGGATTGACCTGAAAAATCGCGCCTTCGTTTAAATAATTGTCCTGAGTAAAAAAAAGATAGTGGGGGCAGGTTTCTCCCCAAACGTCAAAACCTTCGCTTTTCATGTGAAAAAGCCAATCCGCTTCTTCCACCGTGTTAATATGGCAGATAACCACCCGCGGACGTTTTCTTTCGGGTAATTTGCGCAAAGCGTTCTCGATTTTTCGCAGCGCGCTGATAACGGCTTTTCTGGGTCGCCGCTCGTGATGCGGTAGTCGATTTTCCCCATCTTGCAAAAATTCGCTTTCGTCTTCGGCGTGGACGGAAACTCTCGAATAAAATTCAAACAATTTTGTTAATTCGTCTTCTCCGGTTATCGGCGCCATGGCGGAAGATTTAGCCATATAAATTTTCACCGATTTACTCAGATCTTCTATGGCTTCCTTTTTTCCGTTCGATGCGTGATACATAATCCCCCAATTGACCAGGGATTTTTTTGAAAACCGAATTCTCTTTTTTTCAAGACGTTTTTTAGTTGTAACGGGAGGTTTGTTATTGGGCATGTCAATAACCGATGTCACTCCGCCCTTAAGCGCGGCTCTCGATCCGTTGCAGACGCCTTCTTTATAACGTTGCCCGGGTTCACGAAAATGAACATGAGGATCGATCATACCGGGTAAAATCAAATAGCATCTGGCGTTGAGGATCGAATCGCTTCCGCCGTAAGACGAAGAAGAACCGAATTTTACGATGCGTCCCTCTTGAATTTCGATATGACCTTCTTCAAAATATCCTTCCGCGGTCAACCACCGGGCATTTTTAATGACCATATCAGACGAACACCAATCAATAGTTTATTAATGAATTTTAAATTAAGAATCTTCGGCATTGACGCATTAAAAGACTTCGCGCCCGTAAATCGATTCTTAATTCATCATTGGTTTATACTCTGTTTGATTCCAGTTTTTCGCGTTCGATGGCTTCCAATACATCTTCGCCCGCTCCGGTCGGATATTCCCCGGAAAAGCAGGCGTGGCAAATGGGCAGATCTTTGTACAAATCCTTAAGATCTTCCAAATCCTGATAAATCACCTCGTCCGCTCCGAGATATTGCCTTATTTCATCCACATCGTAGTGCGAAGCCAAAATTTCGCGTTTCACCGACATATCGATTCCGTAAATACAGGGATGCTTCACTGGCGGCGAAGCGGAGATGAAGTAGATTTCTTTTGCTCCGGCTTCGTGCAACATTTCCACAATACGCTTGGAGGTTGTTCCCCTAACAATCGAGTCGTCAACCACCGCCACTTTTTTATTTTTCACAATATCTCTGATGGGATTCAATTTTTGACGCACCATTTTTTCCCGTTCTTGCTGCGTGGGGGTGATAAAGGTGCGTCCCATGTGATGATTTTTCGCCAGTCCGCGGCGGTAACGAACTCCCAGTTCTTCCGCCATTGCCGAGGCGAAAAAGTAAGCCGAATTGGGAACGTCGATGACGATATCGGGCTGCAAACCGGTTTTCCTGAACGTTTCCGCAAGACGTGCTCCCATGCGCACTCGTTCGCTCGCCCCCAACCGATTGTGAATTATCGAATCCTCGCGCGCAAAATAGATGTATTCAAAAACGCAAAAAGCCCGTCGTTTGGTTTTACCAATATTGGTATGAACGTGGCGATCGTTATCAATAAATACCATTTCGCCGGGTTTTAAATCGCGAATTAATTCATAGCCCAAAAAATCAAAGGTGGTGCTTTCCGAGGCAAACGCATATACCACCCCCTGATCGGTGTATCTTTTCCCCATCACCAAAGGGCGTATTCCGTAAGGATCGGTAAAAGCCAAAAAGCCCTTGTTGGCAATAATCGTGACAGCCGAATACGCCCCCTGAACAATGTTTTGCACTCCCTGAACCGAATCGAAAATATCCTGAACAGATAGATGTTTTAAATCCTTCTGTTCCAACTGGGTGGCAAGCGTGTAAAGAATTAAAGCCACGTCATTCGATGTATCCAACAAACGATGATGCTCTTCGTAAAGCTTTTGCCGCAGCTCGTTAAAATTGACCACATTGCCGTTGTGCACCATAGCCAGACCATAGGGATAATTAACCGCAATGGGTTGGGCGTCAACAGCCTCGGTTGAACCGATGGTTGAATAGCGCACGTGTCCCAATCCGATTTCGCCCTTAAAACGTTCCAACGGCAAATTTTTAAAAACCTGGCTCACATGACCGTTGCCTTTGAACATTTTAAAACTGCCGTTAAAAATCACCACGCCCGCGGCATCCTGTCCGCGATGCTGAAGCGTTTCCAGACCATTTATAATATCCGTGGCTACATTATCGTAACCAAATACTCCGATTACACCACACATTTTGTCTTACGACTCCTTTTCTTGTAATTTGAATTCACCGCTCAAAACACGGCGTAAGGCTTCGCTGTAAAATTCATGTTCCGCCCTTAAACCTCTTTTTTCAACTTCTTCCAATGTTTCGGCTCCGCGCAAATCCACTTCTTTTTGGGCTATGATCGGTCCTGTGTCTACGCCTTCGTCAACAAAGTGCACGGTTATTTTAGTGGAATTCAGTTTATTCTCGAACGCCCATTCGTATCCGCCCACGCCCTTAAACAGCCTGGTGTCCGCCGGATGAATGTTGATAATGCGATTTTTAAATTCCCGTACAAACAAGGGACTTAAAATACGCATGAATCCGGCTAACACTATATAATCAATTTTGTAAGGTTTTAAAAACTTTATTACTTCCTTCTCAAACTGTTCTCTCGACTTTCCTTTGGAGGCTATGCTTGCCGTGTGAACGCCTAAGTCCGCGGCGATCTTTAATCCCCTGGCGTCCGGTTTGTTGGAAAAGACCAGCGCCACTTCGCAAACGTCTTTTAAAATACCGTTTTGCGCCTGACGCACAATGGCTTCCATATTGCTGCCCCGTCCGGAAATAAAAATAGCGACGCGTTTTCTCACAAGGTCAGTCCTTTTTTGCCGATGTCTTTACGATAGTACATGTTTTCAAAACTGATCTTTGCCGCTTCCCGATAGGCTTTATCGATGGCTTCAGACAAGGTATCGGCGCTGGCAACCACGTTTAGAACGCGTCCGCCGGAGGTCACGATTCTGTTTCCTTCCACCTCCGTCCCGGCATGAAACAGCAAAGTATCTTCCGAAACATCATCCAGACCGTTGATCACTTTTCCCTTTTCGTAGCTTCCCGGATATCCGCCCGAAGCCAAAACCACATCCACAAAATAACCGTCATTGAACTCGATGGCTACCCGATCAAGCGTCTCATCCAGACTTGCCCGAATTAATGTAAGCAGATCGGTTTTTAATGCCGGTAAAATAACCTCGGTTTCGGGATCGCCGAAACGCACATTATATTCGAGTAGCTTCGGACCTTCTTCCGTAAGCATTAATCCAAAGTAGATTACGCCATGATAATTCAATTGTTCATTTTGAATTCCCTTGAGTGTGGGCAGAACAATCGCTTCCTGAATTTGCTTAAGAATGTCTTCGTCGCAGACGGGAACCGGGCAGTAAGCACCCATGCCGCCGGTATTGGGTCCTTTGTCTCCGTCAAAAGCGGGTTTGTGATCCTGCGACGGCTGCAATAAGCGGAAGTTTTTACCGTCCGTGAATCCGATTATCGATAATTCCTGTCCGGAAAATTTTTGTTCGATAAAAAACGGCGCGGTTTCGCCGTAGCGGTTCTTCAATTCTTCTAGCGCATCATACGCCTCCTGACGACTGCCGCACACAAACACACCCTTACCGGCAGCCAGACCGTCGTATTTGACCACCACGTTGCCGTCCGTTTTATCGATTACCTGCTCGATGTCGTCCCCGTCTTCCAACATCCAGAAATCGGCTGTGGCAACGCCGTACTTTTTCATGAATTTTTTTGCCCATATTTTTGAGCTTTCCAGACGGGCGGCGTCTTTGGAAGGACCAAACACCTGAATATCACTCTCAGCAAAATAATCCGCAATTCCTTTTGCCAGCGGAACTTCGGGACCCACTACAACCAGTTCGACTTTATTTTGTTTGCAGAATTTTTCTATGCCCGCGAAATCATCGGCTTTAACGGGCACATTATTCCATGTTCCCCCGTTTCCGGGCAGACAGAAAATTTTATTTTTGTCAATCGACTGCGCTAATTTCCAGGCAATGGCGTGTTCTCTGCCGCCTGAGCCAATAACTGCGATTCTCATCAGTGTTTTTCCTTTTTTGTTTTTCCTTTAAAACGGATTCATAAAAGTTTTGCCCTTATTAACATGCGGTTATCCGCGCACGCACATCAGCGTTCGAATCGGGCAAAAGATCATTCTTAACCGGCTTAATTTTTATTTTTCAATTAAAGCGTTCGAGTGCAAATTTAAACAAAATCGGTTCACTTGCAAAATCACCGCTTTCACAAACCAATTTCCTTTTCCGCCAGCTCGATTACCATTTCGCAAATCCGCGGCGCATCGCCGATATATTGTGAAACGCGCAGATTTTTCAACCGCTCTTTCACATCCCGCGCGACGTTCAGTCCGTCAATAAAACGGTTCAGATCATCGTGCGTCACTCGCTGCCCGCGTGTCATCTCTTTCAACAGGCTGTAAGGATCTTCCACGCCTTCTTTGCGCAGAACGGTCTGGATGGGTTCCGCCAGCAATTCGGGATGGTTTTCCAATTCTTTTAAACAATAGCCGGAATTAACCCGCAATTTTTTCAATCCGCGCAGGATTTCCTGAAGGGCAAGGTAACCGTGCGCCAGAGCCACGCCGATGTTGCGCGTTACAGTGCTATCCGAAAGATCCCGCTGCAAACGCGAATTACTCAGCTTGTCAACCAATCCGTTTATCAGCGCGACGGAAATTTGCGCGTTGCCTTCGCTGTTTTCAAAATTAATGGGATTTACCTTGTGCGGCATGGTGGAAGAGCCGACCGCTCCCCTGTCCGCTTCCAAAATCAGATAGCCTAAAGTTAAATAGAGCCAGACATCCCGATCCAAATCAAGCACAATGTTATTGATTTGTTTGGTTAAATTCAAATAGCCTGCCCAGCCGTCATGGTCTTCAATCTGCGTGGTCACCAGATTGGGTTCAAGTTCATGCTTTTGCAGAAAATCGCGTGAAAAAGCGATCCAGTCAAATTCCGGAAAAGCCGCTTTTAAAGCAGAAAAATTTCCGGTGGCGCCGTTCAGCTTTGCCGGAAAACGAAAGGTCTTTAATTTTCGATAGACCCTCAGCAAACGATTCAAATAAACAGCCATTTCTTTGCCTGCGGTTGTGGGAGACGCCATCTGTCCGTGAGTGCGCGCGGGAAACGGCGTGTCTTTCCACTGCCGAACCATATTCAACAAAGTTTCCAAAACTTGTTTTAGTTGAGGAAGCTGTTCTTTTTGCAGATATTCGCGAAAAAGCAAAGTGTAAGACAAATTGTTCACATCTTCTGAAGTCAATCCGAAATGAATCATATTGGGATGCCGAAGTCCTAAATTTTCTCTTAAAAACACTTCGCACGATTTAACGTCGTGATTCAGCGTCTTTTCGATTTCTTTGATACGCTGATAGTCCCGTTGCGAAAAATGATCTTTGAAATAATCGATTTGCTTCTTCTCTTCGGCTGTAAACAGGGGGAACAATCCGGTTTCGTTCAAGGCTTCCAAAAAAAGAAGCTCCGTTTTTACGCGCATGCGCATTAAGGCGAATTCGGAAAAATACTGTCCCAAATGTTTTAAGCGATTCCCGTAGCGTCCGTCCAGAGGAGAGATAGCCATCGCCATATTATCTGCCTCGAATTTTTCGGTCGGCATCACGTAATTCCTCTTTCATCTTATTGATTTCATTCCGGAATCTCTGTTTTAAAGACGGGAGATTCAAACTGCGCAAACTGATCAAAGCCGCATTTGCCGGATCAATCACCGTGGCGGCGGGCGTATTCGACGGCATCATCAGAGAAGAATTGACATTGACCATCAAGTCTGTTTTGTCTTTAAAAGGCGGACAGTTAAACACCGGAACGGTCAGATTTGCCGCTAGCGCCCCGCCCAATCCGTTGGAGCGACCGGCAACGGCTATTACCGCGCCCGGTTCCACCGAAAGATTGTAGTCTTTTACTACTTCCGGAATCCTTTCTCCGTTTTTATGCGCCGAAACAACCCGTAAATCCGCAAAAATGCCGTACGCTTCAATCACCTTCTTCATCTTTTGGGCGTGTTCCAGATCGGACGGCGAACCCATGATAATCGCCACAAAACCGGGCTTGATTAATCCGTGTTTGACCAGATTCTGATAGACCCTGCGCTGAACGTCTTCATCCGGTTCCGGCAGCGACTCGCCGGTAATCATCTGGAAAATTTCCCGATAACGCCGCGTGGTCTCCCTTATTATTTCCTCCGGCAATGAATCCGGATATTCGTCGTTTTTTTTGTGTTTCAAAAGATAGGCTCTGACGTATTCTTTATCTAGTTGCTCCGCATTTTGCGGGTCTTTCTCGTAATTTTCCTTGGACCAGAAGCGGGAAGAATCGGGCGTGTGAATTTCGTCGATCAAAATCAGTTTGCCGTCGATCAAACCGAATTCGTACTTGGTATCCACTAAGATTATGCCGCGACGGGCTAAAACTTCCTGTCCGCGTTTGAACAACTCAAGACTTACTTCTTCCATCTGACTGTAAAATTCTTCCGATACCCAGCCTTCTTCAACCAATTCCTGCGGACTGATTTCCCGATCGCTCTCTTCTTTGGTGGTCGGCGTCACTATCGGTTCGGGAAACGGTTGATTTACGGTCATTCTGTCCGGAATGGAAACTCCCGAAATAACACGTTTGCCCTTTTGATAACCACGCCAGGCAGACCCCGTCAGGTAACCGCGCACGATCATTTCCACTTTAATGGGATGGGCTTCGCGTACCAGAGAGATATTGGGATCCACCAGCTTAATAAAATGGTTGTCGATAATATCCCTCGTATTCTCGAACCAATAAGCAGCCAGCGAATTTAAAACCGCGCCTTTACCGGGAACCGGCGTTTTCAGCACTTTGTCAAAACTTGAAATACGATCGGTAGCTACAATCAGACGACGGTTAGCGTCCACGCGAAAACTCTCCCGCACTTTGCCTGAATGAATTTTTTCCAATTGTGGTGTGACCAGATTGGATAAAATGGTCATAGCGTTCTCCTGAAAATGGTAATTAATTTCTTTTATTTAATGTTTAAAATGTCGTAAACCCGTAAATACCATGGCAACACCCAGTTCATCGCAGCGTTTGATCACCGACTTGTCGCGGATCGATCCGCCAGGTTGAACAATGGTTTTGATTCCGAATTCGGCTGCAATTTCCACATTATCCGGGAACGGGAAAAAAGCGTCGGAAATCAGAACGGCTTTGCTCATCTGATCCTCAAGGTATTGCGGCAGATCTTTTTCTTCTCCTTTGAATTCGTCCCTCAAATTTTGACGGCAGCGCTCCATTGCCAGCCGGGTTGAATTTACGCGGTTCGGCTGACCGCAGCCCATTCCCAGAAGCTGGTAATATTCACCCGATTTGCGTACAACGGCAATCGCGTTTGATTTCAACTGGCGTACTGCAATCAACCCGAATTCCAATAAACCCGGATCAATATTCGCCTGTTTTTGAGTCACATTTTCCGTCTTTTCCCACAATTTACGGTCCGCGGTTTGAACCAACAGAGCTCCGCCCATCACGCGATATTCCAAATCCTGCCGCAGACGCTGCGGATCAAAACGCACAACGCGCAAATTTTTGTGGCGGAATAAGTACTCCAAGGCATCTTCATCAAAATCAGGAGCCGCAACCACTTCCACAAATTTACGCTGCAACCTGTCTTCGGCGTCCAACATTAAAAAT
>JAJRSN010000207.1 GCA_024278715.1 Calditrichota bacterium | reverse complement strand
CCGGGTTGTACGGACTTTTCAAAATAAAATTGAGCGAGAAGGTAAATACAATTGTAATACCCGATAACGCCCTGCTTACGCGCACCGAAGTAAAAATCAACCCGAAAACCGGAAAAACCGTCGCCCAAAAACAAAAATATGTGTTTATCGTGGTGGACGACAGGGCTCAAAAGATTGCGGTTGACACAGGATTAACCTCTGGAGACAGGGTCGAAATAACAAAAGGATTAAGACATGGGGATCTCGTGGTAATTGTCGGGCAGAATACGGTAAAAGACGGTCAAAAAGTCCGCGTGATCGAAGAATATTGAAAAATATTTAAAGGGAAAGCGAATGACTCGGAAGTAATACGAAAACAATGGAGTGGAAATGAAATTAGTAGAAATATCCATTAAAAGGCGCGTCACGCTCAGCATGATCTATCTGATTGTTATCGGTTTTGCGCTTTTTTCGTTCTCCCAGTTAAAAATTGATCTTTTTCCGGATATTGATTTTCCGGTAATAGGAATTATTACCGAGTACTCGGGAGTAGGTCCGCAGGATATGGAGAATTTGATAGCCCGTCCCATCGAAGAAGCGGTATCGGCGACTAAAAACGTCAAAAAGGTTTCATCGCAGGTGAGTCAGGGCGTGTGTATTACGCTTTTGGAATTTGACTGGGGAACGGATATTGACAAGGCTGAAAATGATGTGCGCAAACGGATCGATCTTGTGCGCGACTATTTACCGGAAGAGGCGAGCGATCCTTTGACGTTTGCATTTGATCCGTCCATGATGCCCATTGCCTTTATTTTAATTAATTCGCCGAACATGGGACCGGCGGAGTTGCGTCAATTGGGCGAAGACCGCATAGAGCCCCTGCTGGAAAGGGTAGAAGGGGTTGCCGGCGTGGAAACTCAGGGCGGGTTGGAACGGCAGATTAATATTAACCTGAATCCCGTGAAATTGGCGGCGCACGGTTTGTCGCCTTCCGATGTAGTGCGGGCAATTCGTGCGGCAGGCGGACTTTATCCGGCGGGAAGCATTGAAACCGGCACAACCAATTTTAATCTGCACATCTCCAGTGAATTTCATTCTCTGGATCAGATAAAACGTGTGGTTCTGAAATACAATAAATCGCGCCCCCTTTTGCTTCAGGATGTCGCAGATGTTAAAGACGGTTTTAAAGAATTGCGCAGCGATGTGCGCGTTAATTACAATCAGGGCGTTTACATGCGCGTTTTTAAGCAGTCCGACGCGAACACGGTGCAAGCCAGCCGTAATTTGCGGAAAGCCGTTAAAGATATTAAGGACTTTTTGCCAAAGGATGTGGAATTAAAAATTGTTTACGATCAGGCGGAATACATTTTACGTTCCGTCGGAAATTTAGGGAATACGGCTATTCTTGCTTTTTTTATTGCCTTTGGTGTGATTTATTTCTTTCTGCGTAACATTCGCGGAAGCATAATCATGGGATTAGCCATCCCGGTTTCCGTTGTCGCCACCTTTGCGGTGATGATGTTAGCCAACTTAACATTAAACATCATCTCCATGGCGGGTTTGGCTTTGGCTATCGGAATGCTGGTGGATAATTCGATTGTCGTTCTCGAAAATATCTACAGGCATCGGGAAGCAGGCGAAGACCGGATATTGGCGGCGGATAAAGGCGCTTCGGAAGTGGCGATGGCTATCACCGCTTCAACTCTGACAACCATCGGCGTATTTCTGCCGGTTCTGTTTGTGCCGGGAATCGCCGGCGAATTGTTCAATGATATGGTTGTGACCATCACATTTAGTTTGTTTTCGTCTTTAATGATTGCCCTTACTCTTGTGCCAATGCTCAGCGCCCGCATATTGCGCCTTGAATCTGAAACGCCGAAACAGCGTTTTGCAAAGGTAAAAACCAAAATTGCCGATTTTTTACAGGCGTTGACGGAACGCTACTGCAAAATTTTGCACTGGTCGCTGAATCACAAAAAACTGGTCATCTTGCTCACTACCGTTTTGTTCATTCTATCTTTGGGCGTAATTCCTTTTATCGGAGGGGAGTTTCTGCCAAAATCGGATCAGGGATTTATTGCCCTGACCATATTGCGTGAAAAAGGCACGCCTCTGGATCAAACGCGGCTCACCGTTTTGGAATTGGAAAAAATCGTAAAAGACGAAATACCCGAAGCGACCGATGTTTTAGCCATTTTTGGCGCCGGAGAAGGCATTTTCGCGCTTTTCGGCGGTTCGGGCAGCGAAGCCATTAATTTCCGGGTTCGGCTGACGCCCATGGAAGAACGCTCCCGATCTCAGGCTGAAATCCAGAATCAAATGCGTAAACGACTGGATAATATTCCCGGATTGAGCTACCAGTTTATTGAATCGGGGATGTTCTCCACAGAACGCGCCATCGAAGTTAAAATTTTCGGCAACGATCTTGATCAGGCAAAACAAATCGCCGAACAAATGAAAGCAAAGATGGAACAGGTGCCGGGACTGGTGGACATTGATATTAACATGAAAGAGGGCGGAAGAGAACTGCGTATTGTTCCCGATATCGGAAGACTGAACGATTTAAAGCTTTCGCCTTTGCAGGTTGCTGATATCATCTCTACCTCGATTCAGGGAAAGGTGGCGGCGCGTTACCGTGAAAAAGGCGATGAGTTCGATATTATGGTTCGTTTAGATAAACCTTATCGACAGAGCAAAGAGGCGCTGCGTAACATTTTAATTCCCACAGTCAGCGGAAAGATGATTCAATTGCGGCAGGTTGCTAAAATTGAAGAGACCGACGCCCCGGCAACCATTTACCGCGAAAATCAGGAGCGGTACGTATCGGTGGGCTGCGATCTTTCGGAAATCGATCTTTCTTCTGCTGTCAGAAAAATAAAAGGCATTATTGAGCAGTTGAATGTTCCGAGCGACTTTCAGGTTGTTATCGGCGGAACGGCGGAAGATCAACAAGAATCTTTCTTTTATTTGACCATTGCTTTTTTCGCCGCAATTTTATTGGTTTACATGATCATGGCTTCGCAGTTCGAATCTTTAATCGATCC
Organism: Calditrichota bacterium; assembly: GCA_024278715.1. Lineage (GTDB taxonomy): Bacteria > Calditrichota > Calditrichia > Calditrichales > Calditrichaceae > Caldithrix. The sequence continues at coordinate 816 of JAJRSN010000207.1, read as the reverse complement.
CTTTATCATCATGTTTACGGTTCCTCTTTCGGTCATCGGCGTTCTTATTGCGCTTTTCATTACCGGAACCACATTGAGCGTGATGGCGTTGGTCGGCGTGGTAATGTTAGTGGGAATTGTAGTGAATAACGGAATTGTTCTTGTGGATTACATCAATCAGTTGCGCAACAAAGGTAAACAGCTTTACGAAGCCGTGGAAGAAGGCGGGCGGGTGCGCATGCGTCCGGTTTTGATGACAGCGCTGACAACCATTTTAGGTATGGTGCCGCTGGCGCTGGAGTTTGGCAGCGGTTCTGAAAACTGGTCGCCACTGGCAAGAGCGGTGATCGGCGGTTTGACCACCAGCACGCTGCTGACACTGATTATTATTCCGATTATGTATGTGATTTTTGAACAAATGGGAGATAAACTTCGCTCTTGGTGGGCAAAAATTTAAGTCTTTTTTCACTTGTCCGGAATCAAATTACAACGGTCGTTGGAGATGCGTCATGCTTGGCGCATCTTCAGCGATTTTTTTTACAGGCGCTCGTAAATACCGTCGTGCGTTCAAACGTTTTTCCGAATAAAAATTAGGCGGCATCGGAATTTTGCGAAAAAGAAATTAACAAACCGTCTGAAAATAATCGAAATCGCTGTCCCGCGTTTTCATCTGCCGAAGAAAAACGAAAAACTTACCCACGGCACAAACGGCAGTCCGGGAGCGTCGAAAAAATCATGAGTAGTAATAAAGGCAAAATCGGCAGCCAGACTTTTACCGAAAAATCGAAGACCACCCGAAAACAAAATCGTTGTTTCATCACCCGTGAAAATCCAGTT
>JAJRSN010000206.1 GCA_024278715.1 Calditrichota bacterium | reverse complement strand
GATCGGAAACTAAAGATTTTTTTGTGAGAACGGGTAAAGTCCGGGCGACGGATCAATTTTTTAGCGGTTTCGGCGGTTTTTGGCTTTTTAATTTAGCAGGAATGTCGCAAGCATTTTCTTTAACGCGTTAAGACGAGTTCAGGCAAACCGACAGACTTCGCATCCGTCCGACGGAAATTCCGGCGGGCGGATGATCGGTTCTGCTTTGCGCTGAGCGGAGGTAAGGCGGAGATAAATGCGCCGTCGCTTTTGAACAACGGTTTTTATTTATCACCGGCGCTTACCGGTATCAGAGCGTTTTTAACAAGATATCGTTTTTATCTGACTCTTTTCATGCGTTTCGATTTTGGGGAGCTTTTGCCGAATCTTTTGCTTTTTTGGGGTTTTAAGCGCGCGGGTTTTTCTTTACTTGCGGATTCGTCATATCGACTGATGTTTAATTGTTGATTTGCAACCCAAACCTTTTTTAAATCGCGGAGTAATTCCTGCGGTATTCCTTCGGGTAAATCGACCGTGCTGAAATCGTCAAATATTCGAATTTGTCCGATGTATTTGCCGTCGATTCCCGTTTCGTTGGCGATTGCTCCGAGAATGTTGCCCGGTTTTACGCCGTGGATGTCGCCCACTTCGATGCGGTAGCGTTCCATTCCTACTTCGTTTGAATACTTTCCGTTTTGCCGACGGGATTTACGATCCCTTTGCGGCGCCCTGTTATCGAAGGTTTCGATCCTGCGTTTTTTGGACAATAACATCGGTTCATCGCCCTGAAACAGTCTTGCCAGCGCCGCGGCAATATCCATGACCGGGACGTCGGTCTCCTGCTGGTACTGATAAATCAATTCCCTGAAAAAATCGAGGTCGTTTGAATTTAAGGTATCGGTAATGCGTTGTTTGAATTTGGCAATGCGTTGAGTGTTAATTACTTCGGGAGAGGGCGGGTCCATCATTTCGATTTTTTGGTTTGTGGTTCTTTCGATGGCGTGCAGCATGGATTTTTCTCTTGGCGTAACGAACAAAATGGCTTCGCCGCTGCGTCCCGCGCGACCCGTGCGACCGATGCGATGGACGTACGATCCTGTATCCGACGGAATGTCATAGTTAATGATATGGGTGATATGGTCAAAATCCAGACCGCGCGCCGCCACATCGGTGGCAACGAGAATATTTATTTTTGACGATCTGAACTGATCGATGGTGCGTTCGCGCTGATTTTGCGAAAGGTCGCCGTTCAACGGCGCGGAGTCGTAGCCGCGCGCTTCCAATTTTTGGGAGAGTTCGAGGGTCAACGTTTTGGTTCGTACAAAAACGATAATTCCCTCGAATGTTTCCGCTTCCAGAATGCGGGTCAATGCGTCTAATTTGTGCGCATTATTGACGATCAAATATCGTTGGCGCGTTGTTTTTAAAGTGGCGGTTTTTGATTGAATAGTGATTTCCCGCGGATTGTTCAGATATTTTCGGGCGATTTGCCGTATGGCGCGCGGCATTGTGGCGGAAAATAAAGCGATTTGACGCTCGGACGGGGTTTGTTCCAAAATCCATTCCACGTCATCGATAAATCCCATGCGCAGCATTTCATCCGCTTCGTCGAGAACCAGACATCGCAGAGAACCAAGTTTTAAAGTGCCCCGCCGCATGTGATCCATTACGCGTCCCGGCGTGCCCACAACCACGTGCACTCCGCGTTTCAGACGCCGCAACTGTCCGCCGTACTCCTGACCGCCGTAGATCGGCAGCACATGAAAACCGTTGAGATGCGCGGCATAGCGTTGAAAGGCTTCGGCTACCTGAATGGCAAGTTCACGCGTCGGCGTTAAAACCAGTACCTGTATTCCCAGATTCGTTAAATCCATTTGCGAGAGCAAGGGCATAGCAAAAGCAGCCGTTTTTCCGGTTCCGGTTTGAGCCTGTCCTACAACATCGCTTCCTTCTAACATGTAGGGAATCGTCTCCGCCTGAATGGGAGTGGGCGTTTCGTAACCGACATCATTCAATGCTTGCATGACAGGTTCGCTTAAATTCAGCTCGTTAAAGTGTTTCGGCTGATACGTTTTTTCAGACATAAAATCTCCTTGAATTCAAAAAAATAAAACTAAATGCGCAAATCATCGATTTACGCAAACTTATAAGATACAACCGACATTTCAAAAAACCTAATTAATTTTTTCGGAAAGTAATTTTGGCATAAGAACGTGACGTGTAACGAGTAACTAAGACGTAATGCGTGACAAGTAACGAGTGACAAAGTAACAAAGTTACGATGATCAGAGGACATAAGCAGAGGTTTAGATGTTTAGGGGTTTAGAAGTTTAGAGCTTAATGTGTTTAATTTAGAGAAAAAAAATGATATGTGATTAATTTTAATTCCGCAGGAATGAAACGATAGTAGCCCGGAAATTTATTTCTGGGAATAAGTGACCCCTCCATTCTTCTTTGCCCTTCAGGGTAAAGATGAAAAAATAACGCGTGACGAGTGACAAGGTCGTAATGCGTGATGAGTGACAAAGTGACGAGTAACCAGTAACAAAGGCGTAATGTGTGACGAGTGGATGGAGAAGATGCTTAACGAATTATTCCAGACATTCAAAGAATGTGCGGCTTGATTATTAAGCCCCCCTTTGTCTTCGGCGTTCCCCCCTTGAAAAAGGGGGGAAATTAAAAGGGGGGATCTTTAACCCGGAACAAAGGCATCTCTCTTCAGGCAAAAGCGACAAATGCGTGACAAGTGACGAATAACGAGTAACAAAGTGACAAGTGACAAGGTTGTGATGCGTAGAGGCACGCTTAACGCTTAACGATTAACGCTTAACGATTAACGAGTAACAAGGTCATGATGCGTGATGCGTAATGCGTAACAGGGTGACGAGTAACGAGTGACAAGTGATAAGTAAGATAAAAGACAAAAGACAAAAGAAAAAATTATCAGAAAGCAGAAAGCCGTGATTCGTAATTAGTAACAAAATGCCATTTTCCTTTGCGTTCTTTGCGGTTATTTTATTTATGCCCTGTAGATAAATTACAAATTGAAAAGGTTGACCGAAGAAAAAAATCATAAATCTAAAAAAATCCGAAATTCGAATATCGAAATCCGAAACAAATTCGAATGACTAAATGACATAAATTTAAAACAAAACTTTGTTAACTAGGAATATTCTAAAATTCAGATACTGCGCGGTTTGATTAATAAGACCCCCCTTGCCTTCGGCGTTCGAAGGGGAGAAATTAAAAGGGGGGTCTTAAATTCAGAATAAATCGATATTTAACAAAGTCGTGACGCGTGAAAAGTAACGAGTGACGAGTGACAAGTACGTGACTCGTAGTTTGGAGAAGCACGCTTACACGCTTAACGATTAACGAATTAGCGACAAAGTGACGAATGACAAGTGACCGTAGAAGCCGCTTAACCCTTACACGCTTAACCCTTTACACCGCATCCGGGAGCGGGATTTCATTGTAAAAAAACATGTCTATGAAATCAAATATTTGATCCTGTGAAAAATTATTTGTACAATTTAAAAGTTTTAGCTTTCCTTAAGATTTAGAAAGCAAAACAAAAAACGTGACTGAAAATTAACAGGAGCAGCATAAAAAAAGGGCGTTAATTCGGAGCAAAAAAATAATTCGTCAAATTTTTGATACAGATTTTAAATTTAGTTCCGAAGCTTTAATCAGATCCTTTTACAAAATGCGCAAGCGATGCGAAATCGTTGCCGATAAACAAAAACAGACTAAGTATTGGAGAATTTGAAGATGATTAGCGAATTTGTAACCGATACCGGAATTTTGGTTCCTGCGATAACCACGGAGCAAATGCGAGAAGTGGACCGAATTGTGGTGGAAGAGACCGGACCCAATCTGTTCCAGATGGTGGAAAACGCCGGTCGGAACCTGGCACTGACCGCCATGGAAATAATGGGCGATGGGTGGAAAGACGCCGTCTATCTTATTCTTGCGGGAACGGGCGGGAACGGCGGCGGAGGCATTTGCGCCGCCCGACATTTGGCTAACCGCGGCTTGAAGGTTTACCTCTGCATTACTAATCAGGATCGGCTTGGAGAGATGCCGGCGATTCAACGCAAAATTTACCGCGCGGCAAACGGAAGCGAGGTTCTTTTAAGCGATCTTAATAAAATACAGCCAACCATTATTTTGGACGCCATAATTGGTTACAACCTGAAACAGGCTCCTTCCGGTCCCGCCTTGGAAATGATTCAATGGGCAACTCAGACCGACGCCCTAAAACTTTCATTACACACGCCTTCGGGAGTGGATTCCACTTCAGGAGAAACTCCGGGAGAGTTTATTCGCGCCTCAAAAACATTGACCATGGCTCTGCCCAAAACGGGTCTTTTGCCCGAAAAGACGGGCGATTTAATTTTATCCGATATCGGGATTCCCGCAAAAGTCTATTCAAAATTGGGGCTGGATGTAAGCGCGGAGCTGTTTGATAAACGATTCAGAGTGCCTTTAAAAGCAAAACAATGAGTCTCTATGTTTTCCAGTAAATCTTCTTTTCGGAAAGCCAATAAACGAGGTAAGATAAAATAATGGTGTAACCCAGACCCCGTAAAAATCCGATCCACGGGTCCGTGGTCCATTGATTGATTATTATCTCCAGACCGGTCAAGCTTAAAAGGGGCCAAATAAAGTTGGCAAATCCCACATAAGCAATCATGGGATTCCGCCCGTTACCCGTCAAAAGTTTGAACCAAAACGGTTTTTTAAAGAGAGATTCAATAATCGTAAAGCCCATCAGCAAAAAAATGGAAAGCGCGGTAGTAATCAAATAATAACTCATCGTCGGATGGTCTTTTTTGATCCCCCCTTCGTATGGTTCGAAAACCAGACCGAGTATCATCCAGTAACATGCCCATTGAAATAATTTTTTCAGGAATTTTTCGGTCGGCGACTTGCCGTTCCTGAGTAAAAACCACCCGCTTAACAGCAAACCCAATGTCGCCAGATTATTGAAGATTAACCAGCGAGCCTGCAATCCGATGAGATTGACAAGTAAAATAGCAAACATGAGCAAAACAATGAAAATCTGCTTTCGGCGCGACCAAAAAAATTCACTTTGAACGGATTCATTCACTTCCTTTAACCATGAAATCAGATAATCGCCGATAATTGTCCCGGGAATGACCACAAACAGATACTGATGATAGTACAGGGAATAAAGCCACGGCAACGGTCGGAAATCCCAAAGCCACTGAATCCACCCTGGCTCAGTGTGCGCAAGCCGAAAGCCGATCAAAATACCCAATACTCCCAGCCTGATCAGATGATTTTCACGGGTAAAAATCCATATCAACGCTCCGGAAAAATAAACGTTGGTCAGAACAATGATGATAATATCGGATCGGTAAAGCGAAAAACCGCCGCCGTTCGGGTATCTCAAAAGCACGAGCAAAATTAAAGCGGCAAGCCACGATGCAGCTTTGAAAATATAACGCCGTTTTGCGCTCCAGGAGGAGGGCAGTCGAACAAACACGGCAAACATGACGGCAAAACCGATCAATGCTAAAATCCACGCCGAATCGGTAAGCTGCGGATTGATGATGTGCGGTCGGATATGAAACAGAAAGACGGCAAAAAAAGCCAATAAAAAGGTGCGCTCAAAAACGTGGGTCAGAGTTTTGGTTAAGGTTTCTTTTTGCAAGCGCCGGTTTAAAGCCAGGGGGATGGCGGCGCCGAGGCAGAAAAGAAACAAAGGAAATACAAGGTCAACCCAGGTGAAGCCGGGTAAACTGGGATTGAATTCTCTGGTCGGCGGAGGCAGTTGCGCGTGATACATCCAGGCGGGCAGACCGGTAAAGGGGATGGTTCCGGTCAGCACCATGGTCAAAATGGCAAATCCGCGCAAAGCATCCAAATTTGAAGCGCGACGCATGCTTTTCCCCGTTACTGTTTGCGAGCCGCAATAATTACGACGGACTCTTTTGCGGGCATGTTTTTTAATTCAACGTCCACCAGCGCCGTAATTTGACCGGCTTCAACCAGACCGGTCATGTCGATAATACGCGCTGAAACCAGAAGAAAAATATCGGGAACCAGCGGACCGGCGTCGCCGTAGGTGGTTAATTCTTCGATTAAATTGGTAATACCGGAACGGACGCCTTCCACCGTTACCTGAACGACCTCGCAGTCATTAACCTGCAGCCGGATTACTCCTTCGCGATCGATGACGCGAACTGTGCGGTATTGCCGGCGGAAAAGACCAAAGAGCCGCGTTTGTGTTTTAATCGCCGTAAAGGCTGATAAATAAGATGTTCTTCCGCTGAGGGTAATATCGTTTTCGTCGCAGCGTAAAATCTGCGCCGCCAAAGCCAACAATTCTTCGTCGCTTTTGGGTTTTAGCTGTAAATCGCGCATGCGCATTTCGCCGGAACCCGTTGCAATGGCGATCAGGCGTTTGTTTCTGGAATCCACTTCCACGCTTACTTCAATGCTTTCGGGCACGGCGCCCATTGATTGAACGCTTTCCACGGCTTCCTGCCTGATTGACAAGATATCGGCTTCTGTCGGTTGAATTACCGTGCGTTCGACCGTATCGCGGATGATGCCAAGTGCCGCTCCGATAGCCGAAAGGACTTCCGTGTTTTCGGCAATGGAATGGGGTAAACCGAGGTATTCGGCTGTAAAAGGAACAAGCGCCGGAGCTCCGCCTCCTCCTCCGATCAACTTGATTAAATCGACGTCCAATTTGTATTCACGCGCCAGTTGGTGGATGGTTGGTTTGGTTTTTTCGGCGGCGATGGTCAGAATCTGGCGCGCCAGTTCCTGAGGTTTTTGCCCCAGTTTTTCGGCAAAGGCGTTAAAAAAATTCTCAAGCGCCTTTAAGTTTGCCAGACCGTGTCCCGTAATTTTTACGTAACCCGAAAAATTAGCCGCGCCTGTGGGAGTAATGGTGTAACGTTTGTCGTCATCTGTTGTCGTGATGTAAAAATAGTCTTTGGGATCGCCGGGCAGGGGCTGGAATGTGTGAATCGAAATCGAATCAAAATCGGAACGCCGGGCAAAAGATATGTAATCGAGATTAGCAATGTGAGCGCTGCGGGGACCCACATCAATTATCTTTTTACCGGAAAGGCGGGGCATGGAACCGCCGGCTATTCCCAATGTCCGCACATCCAGCGTCCGCACGTACAGCCGGTGTCCTCCGACGCGGGCTGTTTTAACCTGCGGTTTGCCGTGTTTAATCACCGAAATATCGGTGGAAGTTCCTCCCACTTCGATGAAAATTCCGTCGGAAATTTTTACGTACATTAAAGCCGCAGCCACGCCCGCCGCCGGTCCGGACAGCATGGTCAAAATGGGACGTTTGCGCATTTCGTTAATGTCCATAATTCCGCCGTCGGAACGCATGATCATCAAAGGAGCGCGAATTCCGCTTTTGCGAACCGATTCTTCGGTGAGATTGGCTGTTTCTAACATTTTGGGCAGCATGCTGGCGTTAATGGCTGCTGTTCGGGTTCTGATGCGCAGACCGTAAAGTTTGGTGATTTCGCTGGCTGCGGTTGCCTGATAACCCATTTCTTCGGCAACTGTTTTTACAAGAAGCTCGTTTTCGGGATGATCCACGCCAAACGCCTCGCTGGCAACGATCACCTCTGCACCTTTTGAAACGAGAGCATCGACGGCTTCCACGGCGCGTTCGCGTGTTAACGGTTCTTCCAAATCTAAATACGTGTGATGCGTCTTAAGAAATTTTTCGGGCGCAAGTTCAATGTGCTTTAAATTTGTCTCCCTGACGGCAATTTTACCCTGCAATCCTTTGCCCATGCCGATAATGCCCACCGTTGCAACGTCGCCTTCCAACAGAGCGTTGGTAGCCTGTGTGGTGGAATGCGCGATAAGGATCACCTCGTCCGGATCGATTTTAGCTTCTTCCAGCACCCTGTGCAATGAATCAACCACGCCGCGGGCGACGCCTTCTTTTGCGCGGTGAGTGGTGGGCACGCAAGCTTTTCCCACAATAGAATAATCCGCAATATCAACCGCCACGGCATGGGTAAAGGTGCCGCCCACATCAATTCCGATTTTGATTTTTCGCTGCGATTTCATAAGTGTTTTCCGGATTTTTTACAATTGCTCTTTCAATAATCACCTAAAAAATATCAGAGCCGAAGCCGTCAAACCGATAAAAGCCACGACCCAGGTAAAGGGAATCGTGTTCCACAAAACCTTTTGAACGTCAACCTGCATTTCGTTGGCGAGCCAGACATTGTGCGTATTGGTGGGATCGCTGATGCCCTGCACCTGACCCACAGCCATCAACAGTCCCATAATTGCACCCGGATGCATTCCGCTGGCAAGAAAAACCGCCGCAAGACCGTAACCCATTCCCCATACATTTAACGGTCCCCTGTACAGCGCAAGGGGAGCGGCTATTCCGAACAAGACGACATAAATCAATCCGTTTTGCGGCACCAACTGGCTCATTACCGGACGAAGCAGCGTTAACACGGGCCATCCTCCTTCCCAGCTTTGCGCGGGACCCATGATGGCGTTGAGCAGCATTCCGATTCCGAACATCAGAACAACCGCGGGCATCACAACGCCGCCGCCTTCCAAAACGGCTCCGATGAAGGTGTTCAAATGACCCTTGCGATAGGTTGAAAAATAAGCGTAAACCAAACCGCAAATAAAGGCGGCAATGAAATTCATGCTGAAAATAAGAATTAGCAGTAACGGAATTAAGGGACTTAAGTACGCCGTCCAGTGAATTTTGTGAAGGGTGCTCGAACGCTGCGAAACGGCGAATTTTAGACTTAATAAAAACGAAAAAGCCATGAACAGACCCAAAAGAAGTTTTAAACCGTAAAGACCTCTTTTAACGCCGCCTTCAATCCATTGCCGCCAATCCGCGTTAAGTTGTCCGTAGAGTAAAGTTAAAAGAACCAGAATCCCGATGACACCAAGACTGTTGCGAATGATTCTTTTGAAGGGCAAATCGTGTCCGTCTCTGTAAAGCTGGATGGTAATGTAGCAGAGCCCCATGATAAAAGTAATTCCGAACATGATCAATGCAAAAGGACGAATTTCATCTATTCCCAGTCCCATTACGTCCACATAAACAGCCCAGTTGCCGGCGTTCATTATTCCGCCCATGGAAAGCCCGATTAAAAAAATGCCGACCACCGACATGGCGCTTAATCCGACCGAAGAAAGAATGGGTAAGACGATGGTGGCTACCATGATAATGGCTCCCAAGCCGCCGAGCGTAGTAAAGAGAAGGGTGATCAAAATAAGCATGAGCACGGAAATAGTCCAGGGATTATCGCCGGCTAACTCAGCGCCCTGTTTAATCATGTTTTCCGCCACACCCGTTTTTTGCAGCAGAATACTCAGCATGCTTCCGAAAAGAGCCACGGTATAGGCGTTGTGCAACTTGAGAGCGCCTTCTCCGATAACAAACTGCATGGTATCGCCGAGGGAAACGCCGCTGACCGGAGGAATTAAAAAAGCCATCAGGGGCAGGGCGATCAATGCCGGAATTTTGCGTAAAAACATGGCGACAGCCATAATTAAGAAGATAAATAAAAAGGCGAAAAGTTGAATTGTTTCCATAAAACCCAAGACCGACTTTATTTAACAAAAAAAATAATGTATATTTATTTTGTAAATTGGTTATGTAAGTTAACTAACTTATTGTTAAATTGCACAAAAAAATTAATGCAATTATTAAAATATTTTAGAAAAAAGGAGGTTGATGGTTAAATAAAAACCTTTGAAAAATCCGCTAGACTGCTATTCGGGCAGCGTTTTGAAAACTTTAATTTAACCGGCTTCAAAAGGTCGGAGCTAAACGGAAATTGAAACAGCCGGACAAGTTCGCCCTTAAAAACGCGCGCGGCAAAAGGCGGGAATCGGCATATTTTTGAAAACAACGGATTCCTTCACAAAGGGCGGCTATTTACCACAATCAGGCGAGAATGGAAAGAAGCGTTTTAATTTTGTAACATGAAATGCGTATTACGGAGTTGACAAAATAGTCAAAATGAAATAACATGAATTTTTATTCGTTTGTAATATCGGCAATCCGATTACTTTTTCTTGCTTCCGAAACGGGGAAGAGAAAGCCGGAGAGTCCTGACTAATGTTCAGGATTATCAATATTCGGGGGAGAACAAACGCAAATTCGCTTTTTACGAATTAAAGGAAGTTAAGCTTTAAATATTTTTTTTGAATTATATTTTAATGTATTTTAGAGGAGAGTGAGATAAAAATGCTAAAAAAAGCGGATACACAATTGATAAAACTTCTTAACGAGATTCAAATTTTAAATTTAATCCGCGAAGAAGGACCCATTTCCAGAATTGAGATAGCCCGTCGGATTCAAATGTCCAAAGTCGCGGTATTTGAGATAATTAACCGTTTAATAGACGCGGGTTTTGTGATTGACGTGGGCAAGGGCGAATCGACCAGCAAAGGGGGCAAGCGTCCTTCTCTGGTCAAGTTAAATCCCGAAAATCATTACGTTATCGGAATAGAATTCAGGCGCAGAGAAGCGCAGATCAGTCTTGCGAATATTGAAGCGGAGATCATTAATTCGACCCGCTTGAAATATCCGGTTGGGGCAAAGCCGGAAGAGGTCTTCAAAAAAGTATTTCGGAAAATAAACAATCTTTTAAAGAACGCCGGGGTTAAGCAGGAGCAGCTTATTTCGATCGGAATGGGCGTTCCGGGTTTGATCGATTATCAAAAAGGTCAGCTCCGTTTTGCGGACACCCTGCGCGGTTGGGCGGAGGTTCCCATAGCCAAAATCTTCAGCGAAAAATTCAATGTCCCCACTTTTCTTGAAAATGACGTTAATACCATAACCCTTGGCGAGAGTATTCTGGGAGCGGGCAGAGAGGAATCGGACTTAGCCTGCGTTTGGGTCGGCGAGGGACTCGGAGCGGGTCTGATCGTTAATAATCAGCTTATTCAGGGATTCGGCGGAGGCGCGGGTGAATTGGGTTATCTGGTGCTGGATCGATTTTGCGAACCCGTGCAGCATTTGACCACTCTTTACAGAGGACAAAAATACTTCGGCGATATTCTATCGGAATCCTATTTGCAGGAGGTTCTGATCAACAAATTGGCGGAAACCAACGGAACAAAAATAAAACATTTAACCCTTGAGAGACTCCTGAGGTCAAAAAACTATTTGCCTCTTTTCCGGGACATTCTCGACGAATTTGCCTATCTTCTCGGAATTGCCTGTTCAACTTTAATCAAAATCGTCAATCCCAAAGTGTTGATTTTAAGCGGCAAAATTATCGATAACAGTCCTTATGTGTTTGACAGAGTGCGCGAATTCATCAAAGACAGCGCCAAGGACATTTCGTTTTTCAGTACAAAATTAGTCAAAGGAGAGCTGAAAGACGAAGCCGGATTGCGCGGAGCAATTGCCCTGGCGCTGCAAGTGATATTCTAATCGCGTGCTGCAACGAATCGTCAACAATTCTGAGTATTTTAATTTTTTTAAGGAAGGCGCAAAATTTGTCCCGATTGAAGAAAATCCGTCGCGCTTCAGATTAAAAAAAATTGAATAAAATTAAATTTTTTTGTAATAAACCTCAATTCAAAAATTAAGCGTTGTCATTCGGAATATACTAAGAGGATTGTTTATGAACCTAAAGCTAATTGATCTCTTAATTATTCTTGCCTACCTGATAATTGTTGTTTCCATCGGTTTTTTCGTCATGCGCCGCGCCGGGAAGAATATCAAATCGTATTTCCTTGGTGAAAATACCCTGCCCTGGTGGCTTCTCGGCGTTGCCAACGCATCTTCCATGTTCGATATTACCGGTACCATGTGGAGCGTTTACATCCTTTTTGTTTACGGATTAAAAGCGGTCTGGCTGCCCTGGATGTGGCCCACGTTTAATCAGGTTTTTTTAATGATCTATCTTTCGATATGGATCCGCAGGTCTAATGTAATCACCGGAGCGGAATGGATTACCACCCGCTTTGGCGAAGAAAAGGGCGGAGAGCTTTCGCGAATCAGCGTGGTTATTTTTGCCTTAATAAGCGTGATCGGATTTTTGAGTTATGCTTTTAAGGGAATCGGCAAATTTGCCGCCGTCTTTTTGCCCTGGGACTTGTCGCCGGATATGTACGCCATTATTCTGATGAGTATTACCACAATTTATGTGATCACGGGCGGAATGTACAGCGTTGTACTGACCGACTTGCTGCAGTTTAGCATTATGACCGTTGCCGCAATTTTTATCGGAATTATTGCTATTGACAAGGTGAGTCCCGCGCAGATCGCCGCAATTGTTCCTAACGGCTGGCACGATCTCTTTTTTGGCTGGAAATTGAATCTGGACTGGAGTCAGGTGCTGCCTTCGGTTAATCAACGCATTGCCCTTGACGGATGGAATCTTTTTACGATCGTATTTATGATGATGTTGTTTAAAGGATTTTTGGTGAGCATGGCGGGACCTTCTCCGAATTATGATATGCAGCGGGTTCTGGCGACCAAAACTCCGAAGGAATCGGCGCTTATGAGCGGAATTGTCTCTGTTTGCCTCGCGCCGCGCTGGATAATGGTTACGAGTATCACGGTTTTGGCACTAGTCTTTTTTATGCCGCAATTGAGCGCCATGGGACCCAATCTCGATTTTGAGATGATTTTGCCGTACGTGGTGAATAATTTTATTCCTACCGGCTTGTTGGGTCTGCTGCTTGCCGGATTGCTGGCTGCGTTTATGTCCACCTTTGACGCCACGGTTAACGCCGGCGCCTCGTATATTGTGAACGATATTTACAAACGATACATCAACCCCAAAGGAAGCGACAAGCAGTTTGTAACAATGAGTTACATCGCCTCGGTCGTTCTTGTGATTATCGGAATGATCGCCGGATTTTACGCCGAAAACATCAACACTGCCATGCAGTTTATCGTTTCCGGATTATGGGGCGGATACACTGCTCCTAATTTCCTGAAATGGTACTGGTGGCGGTTCAACGGATTCGGTTTTTTCTGGGGAATGATTTCGGGTATCGCCGCAGCGCTGTTAATGCCTTTGCTGTTCCCCAGCGTTATCGCCCTTTACACGTTTCCTTTTATTTTCTTTGTTTCGTTTATCGTTTCAATTGTAGCCAGTTATCTTACTCCTCCGGAAAAAGACGAGATTCTGAAAGCGTTTTATCGTTCGGTGCGACCGTGGGGTTTCTGGAAACCCGTTCATGAAATGGTTGTCCGCGAAAATCCGAATTTCAATGAAAATAAAAACTTTAAAAGAGATATGGTTAATGTGGTGGTTGGAATTGTGTGGCAGTTAATGTTGGTTCTTATACCGGTTTATCTCGTTTTGGAACAGATGAACGGTTTAATGATTTCCATAACCATTTTGGTGACCACTTCACTGTTTTTAAAGCTTAACTGGTACAATAAATTAGAAGAAAATTAAAAATGAATAACTCGTAAAAAGTAAAACGATGTATTTTTATTGATTCCCCGCCCCCTGCCCCGTAATGCGGGTAGGGGGAAGAAGGAGCGCCGAAAAAAGGCTGATTAAACGAATGTTTGAATGAAAATAAGTTTAAATTGATTTTTTTTACGAATTCATCCGATATAAAATAAATAATTTAGAACGGGAAATTATTTTTTAATTCCGCTTCAGATTTTTATTTTGATGATTTGATTTTTCTATCGAAATGAATTAAATTGATGATATCATAATAATATCAAGGTGAGATCATGGGTAACTTTTTAATTCGCAATATTCCTGATGAAGTCCTCGAAAAATTAAAAAAGAGAGCGCAAAAGAACAGGCGTTCGTTGCAAAAAGAAATATTGGATATTCTGATCAAATCTTCTGAAGATACCCCTCAGGAGGTTATAGAACGCATTATTCGCAAGAGTAAAAAATGGGAAAAGCAAAAACGACAATTTAGCGATTCTGTCCAGTTATTAAGAGAAGATCGTGAGCGATAAAATTTATTATATTGTTGATGCAAGTGTTTTAGCAAAACTATTTTTCCCTGAACCGCAACATAATTCTGCCAAAATTTTTTTTAAGCATTCATTTCGGAATAATTGGCAACTTATTGCCCCATTTTTAATAGATTATGAATTTGGAAATATTTGTTGGAAAAAAGTACAAAGAAATGAGATCACTCATAATGAAGCCACAGAGATATTAAATAATTTTCAAAGAATATTCCTGACTCGGATTGATATGATCAGTTTTATAAAGGATATTTTAAAAATTGCAATACAAACCCAGTCAACGTTTTATGATAGCTCATACCTTGTTTTAGCGAGAATTCTAAATACTAAATTTATTACGGCTGATGAAGCGTTTTTACGAAAGATAGCCGATAAATTTCCGGAAAATATTATATGTCTGAAAGATATCGATCAAATTATTGAAATTAAGAAATAAAAAGGGATCGGAAAATTCCAACCCCTTTTTTGCTTAGGATTGCAGTTTCTTTTCTATTTTTGCCCAACTGTCTCTTAAGGTCACGGTGCGGTTGAAAACGGGATGATCTTTGGAATGGTCTTTTAAATCCGCGCAAAAATAGCCCTGACGCAAAAATTGAAAGCGATCGCCGGGTTTGGCGTTTCTTAAATCGGGTTCGGCTAAGGCGTTATTCAAAACGATCAAAGAATTAGGATTAATATTAGCCGTGAAATCCTGTCCTTCCTCAACTTCTTCGGGATTCTCTTTGATAAACAGATGATCGTACAAACGGACTTCAATTGGCACGGCATGCGCAGCCGAAACCCAATGCAACGTTCCTTTTACTTTGCGACCGTCCTGTGTCCAGCCGCCCTTTGAAGCTGGATCATAAGTGCAGCGCAGTTCAACAACTTCGCCCTGTTCGTTTTTAACGGCTTCGCGGCAGGTGATGTAATAAGCGTGTTTTAAACGAACTTCTTTACCCGGCGCGAGCCTAAACCATTTTCTGGGAGCTTCTTCGCGGAAGTCGTCCCGCTCAACGTAAATTATTTTCGAAAAAGGAAGCTTGCGGCTTCCCATGGAAGGGTCTTCCGGATTGTTCTCGGCTTCCAGTTCTTCTTCCCGATCTTCGGGATAGTTCTCGATAATAACTTTCAAAGGGTTGAGAACGACCATCCGCCGCAAGGCGCGCTTATTCAGGTCTTCGCGCAGGCAATGATCCAAAAGGGCAATATCCACCACGCTGTTGCTTTTAGCCACTCCTATCCGGTCGCTAAAATCGCGGATGGCTTCGGGTGTGTAGCCCCGT